>DASRNA010000206.1:0-12812 GCA_035647655.1 Clostridia bacterium
ATAAATATATTTCCTAATAAGGTCAGAAGTCCAAAAAACAGTAGTGCGGTTTGTAATACCGCTCTATCTTTATATGAGTAAGCATTACCTAATAAAAACCCCATGCCTGGATAGGCAAAGATTCTTTCAACAACAATCGAGCCCCCGAATAAACTAGGGATATACATACCAATAAGTGTAACAACAGGTATAAGAGCATTTTGGAAAGCGTGCCTATATATAACGACCTTTTCTTTTAAGCCCTTGGCTCTAGCCGTTCTGACATAATCAGCATCTAATACATCAACCATGGCAGATCGAATATATCTAATTAAGCTAGCAAGTGATGTTAAAACAACAACTGTTATCGGTAAAACTAAGTATTTCCAAGCAGGAACAACACCTCGAGGATCTGACATTCCTGAGAAGGGAAGCCAGCCTAATGCTATGGTAAAAAGCATAATTAATAATAAGGCTAAAAAAAACGAGGGTAGTGATATACCAACTATTGTCAGAACAGTTACCGATTTATCAAAAAACTTGTTTTTCTTTACAGCCGCTTGAATTCCAACGGGTATAGAAATAAGAAAGGCTAATAGAAATCCCCAAATATTAATTTTAAAGGATCTAGCTATATAGGTCCAAATTATCTCATTTACTGGCTTGTTATATCTTACTGAATAACCAAAATCACCCCTTATAAAGGTGTCCCTCATCCAGATAAAATAACGCGCCACAAGGCCTTTATCATAACCTAACAACTCTCTCATCGTCTCTACATACTTTGCTCTTTCATCAGGAGTCATGGTCTTGGTCATTTGAGGATCCAGCATAGCAGTTACCGGGTCTCCTGGCATTAGATTAATTAAAATATATACAACAATGGATATTACAATTAATACCGGTATAAGAGATAGTAATCTTCTTCCGATATAGCGAGCATATGGAGCGATTGTTGCTAGAGATGATTTAGAGCCACTAACTTTATTGTTCTCCCTCTCCATAGATAACCTCTTTTCTTAAAAGATAAGGCCACGTTAGTTAAACCGTGGCCTTATTAGAATAATTAAACTTAGTTGGCTTTTAGTTTGCCCAATTTGCATTTACGATTGCCATTGGCCAATCCCATAATGCATTTGTTTCAAAGTTTTCTAAGTCTATCGTATAGAGGTCATGGTAGTTATTTGAATATACAGGAATGATTGGAACTTCTTCGTTCATTACTGTGATATACTTTCTCCAATTTTCTCTATATTCATCTCTACCTGTTAATGGGTCTGCATTTTCAATATCTGCTAATAATTGATCCCACTCTTCAGGAGTATAGGATGATCCACCAGAAAATCTTGGCCCGTTATTAGATGGTTGACCCCAAGGTAAAATTTCTTTTGTTGAATAGTCAAGTCTTGGATTAGATTTAAGAGCATAGCTTATACCACCAACATAGGCATGGTATTCTCTTTCTTCTGCCGTATCGCCTATCCAGTGACCGTACATTACTGGCCAGTCAAGTCCAGTTAGTTGCACATCAAATCCAAGTTTAGAAACATATTCGTCATTCCAAACTATATTGTAGGTGTCTGCCCAGAAGTCTGTATAGGTAATCTTAAGAACCATTGGCTCGCCATCCCACATGTAACCATCTGCAGCGTTACCTGTAAGCATAGCATAAGCACCGTCTGTCTTAGCTACAGCAGCATCAAGAAGTTCATGTGCTTTTGCAATGTTGGCTTCTTCATCAAAGCTTCCATCTTCATTAACAATATCATAGTTATTTAGTGTAGCTTCAAATTTACCAACTGCTTCTGTTGCAAATATATCCATCTCATCATCATCATACATCATCCAGTCGTTTTTAGAGTAAGGCCCATTAGAGGCGATACCGTACTCACCTAGGAATAGTTCGATGATTTTTGGTCTGTTAAGAAGGTAAGCAAAGGCTTGACGCACTTCTGTAAGTTGTGTTGCATCAAAGTCAGTGTGCAGAACGATTGTTCCACCACCATGTCTAAAGTAGTTGTTGTATTGGAAATTGGCATCAGCTTTAGCTGCATCAATTTTTTCCGCTTCAACTTGTTCATGTAGTAGGTCAACTTCACCTTGTAGTAATTGGTCAAGCTCTGTTTCACTTGGAGTATACTTAACAATTAATTCGTCAATTGCTGGTACAACACCAACGTGATCTTGGTTGGCTTCTAAAATAACATATTCAGAATCTGCATATTCGACCAGTTTATATGGTCCATATCCAATAGGTTCTGAGATATGAGCTTTAACATATTCTTGTACATTAAACCCTTCAGCTTCAGCTCCAGCAGTAATTGTGTCTTCTGCTAAAATATATGTCATGAAGACGTTTAGGTCAACTGTGTAAATGGGCTTTTCAAGTGTGAATTTAACTGTCTGCTCATCTACAACTTCAATATCAGCAACATAGTCACCTAGGTTAGATGTTGCACCAGTCGCTCCTAGAGGCTCTGTATCCATATAGAAGTCATATGTGAACTTAACATCACTCGCAGATAACTCTTCACCATTGTGGAACTCAAGTCCTTCTTTAAGCTTAAAGGTCCACTCATATAGGTCGTCACTTACTGTTTTTTCTTCAACCAGGTGTGAGTCAACAAGATCGCCTTCGGGTGTACTCATCATAAGACCGTATCCCCAAACTAGCTTACGAATGTTGTTATCATAGCTTGAATTTGACCAACCATTATGGAAGTCACCGCTAAATTCTGCAGTTCCTACAACAAATGGTCTGTCTCCATCTACAGCTACTTCTTCCTCTTCTTCTTCTTCTGCCGGCTCGTCGGTTTCAACTACTTCTTCAACCGCATCTTCCACCTCTTCGGCGGCCTCTTCTGTACCACCACAGCCCGCAAGGACTGAAGTTAGAAGTAAAGCCAGCAATAAGAAAACTGTAATCTTCCTCTTCATACATTTCCTCCCATTCTTAGATTATTGGAACACCTACTCATCGCTTTTTTAAGCACAAAATCCACCTGCAACTTATAAGTATGCCAATTTTGGTATAGCGTAATCGCTTACTACACAGATTATATGATTAATCCTAAGATAAGTCAAGAATATTATACCTTGCCCTATAGGCAAAATATAAAAAGTTTATCTTTCGCCGTTTTTACAAAGTAATTGCAATATATAGGCGAAATTTCTACCATAATATCTCAATCTCCAGAAAAATTCAGTAAATATAAAGGAAAAAAGCCTATAGCAGCTTTCTAACTTTTTAGGGGTCACTTAAAGGCTAATCTCTAGGCCCTAAAAACCAAAGAAAGTAGGAGTTTCACTCTTAATATATTCCTTCTAGCAAGAATTGTCCTTAGGCTGGGAAGAAAAAATATTTTCTTCCTATTAGAGCTTCTCCTTTTACAACCCTGCAAGAAGAACTTTTCTGATACAATAGATACAAAAGGGAAGGGAGGATGGGTAATATACTCAAATAATTATATGAAAGAATATTATTGTCGCAACTGTTTTAGGACTTATACAGAGGAGGTCTGCCCTTCCTGCGGCGCCAAGGGAAGCCTAGCAGGCTCAGAAGATCCTATCTTTTTTATGGAAGCAGGTTACTTCCTCTCCCCCCGTGTTGAAGACTTCCTAACTGAAAAAGGGATTCCCTTTCTAAAAAAAGGAGAGCTTGGAGCAGGCCTAACCACAAGAATCGGTCTTAGTTCTGAACACAACCATTACTTTATTCCTCTAAAAGCCTATAAGGACTTTGAAAAGGAACTTATACTTTTTACTGCTTTATTCTCTCTTATCTTTTCATATTATCCTAGTGACAAGCTTCTTTTCATCTTTTCTAAAGTACAGCAACTGCATTGTAAATAATTCCCAGCTTTGCATCTAGGCTTATTTCATGGCCATCATCAATCCGGCTTCTGTAAAGACGCACGCCTAGCACGGCAGGAATGCCTAGCTCTCTTGCCCATTCTGCAGCTAAAGAGGTATAGCCTCCCTCGGCGGTAATAAGGCCAGCTGCTTGTTTAACCAGGGGCAAATCATTGGGTACCACTTCCTCCAAATAAAGAATATCGCCCTTTTGAAGTGGCTCAATATGCAAATTTTGTGCAAATCTTATTCTTCCTTTAATAGAGCTGTGGCCAATGCCTATACCCTTTTGCATTATCTCTCCCACCACATGAATCTTCATAAGATTTGTGGCTCCAGCAATTCCTAAAGGAAGGCCAGAAGTAATAATAACCATATCTCCTTCTTCAACCAAACCTGCTTCTTTGGAAACTTCTGCCATTTCTCTAAACATTTGGTCCGTACTAAAAAGTTCTTCTAGATCCAGGGAGTTAATACCCCAGCTTAAAGAAAGTCTGCGACGGATTTCTTTTTTGGGTGTAAGGGCAATAATAGGACAGTCAGGACGATACATAGCCAACTTCCTAGCGGTAAAACCACTCATGGTTACTGTAAGAATTGCCTTAACATCTAGGCTTTGTGCAGCCTCTACTGTAGCCTTACTTACAGCAAAGGTAACCGAGTCATGGTACTGCTCATAGTCGCGCTCCATAGAATACATAGGAAGGGCTTCTTCGGTCTTGCGTGCGATGGCGTCCATCACTCGCACAGATTCAACCGGATACTTCCCAGCAGCCGTCTCTCCACTTAGCATAATTGCATCGGTACCATCAAAGATTGCATTGGCCACATCAGTGGCCTCTGCGCGAGTAGGACTTGGATTTCGTATCATACTATCTAACATCTGGGTTGCGGTAATAACAGGTTTACCCATAGCATTGCAAAGCTTAAGCATAACCTTCTGGGCCATGGGGACTTCTTCAATGGGCATTTCTACTCCAAGATCTCCCCGGGCTACCATAATCCCATCGCTAACCTGCAATATTTCCTCAATATTTACAAAACCCTGACGATTTTCTATTTTTGAGATAATCTGTACATGGGAAGCATCTTCTTCTTCCAGTATTTTTCTAATATCCAAGACGTTTTTCTTTGTACATACAAAGGAGGGAGCAATAAAATCTACCCCTTGGCTTAGGCCAAAACGAATATCTGCCTTATCTTGGGTGGTAAGGGCCGGAAGGTTAAGTCGACTAGAGGGGGCATTGATTCCTTTATTGCTCATAAGCTCTCCGCCAGTAATGACCAGGGTATGAATATTTCTTTTTTCATCAATTTTTTCCACCCTAAGAGAAATCAAACCATCATCAATAAGGATGTTGTTTCCCACTTCAAGGTCTTTATAAAACTTCTTATAACTAATGGCTGCTCTGTTTTCATCCCCAACTATGCTTTCCCCAGTAAGGATAAAGGGGGCTCCCTCTTTAAGAAAAATTCCTTCTTTTATTTTCCCTAAACGGATTTCAGGACCCTTGGTGTCAACAAGTATGGCTACTGGTAAATCAAGTTTTTCTCTTATTTCTTTTACCATATCCATTCTTTTTTTATGGTCTTGATGGTTTCCATGGGAAAAATTAAAACGAGCTACATTCATCCCTGCCCTTATAACAGCTTCTAATATTTCAGGGTCATCGGTTGCCGGACCCAGAGTGCATACAATTTTTGTTCTTCTTTCCATTTTACACCGCCAAAATCTTTGCCATTTCGTAGAGATCCTTATCTAAGGAATCTCTCGCTTCGATGGCCTTTGTTAAATTCTCATGAACAAGTTCATTTCCTCGGATTCCCACGGCAATGCCATGCTTTCCTTCTAAAAATAGCTCCACTGCATGTACGCCTAGGCGAGTAGCCAGCATTCTATCAAAACTAGAAGGGCTCCCTCCCCTTTGAAGGTAACCTATAATGTTTAAGCGAGTATTTATTCCACTGAGTTTTTGAATTTCTTCGGTAAAGGTAAATGGATCCGCTGCTCCCTCAGCTAGCAAAATAATATAATGACTCTTTCCCCGAGCCATAGCCTTTCTAATATTGGCTGTTACTTCTTCCATATCAAAGGGCATCTCAGGCACAATTACTTCCTCTGCACCAGATACAATCCCTGCATGAAGAGCAATATCACCGCATTCTCTTCCCATAACCTGAACCACAAAGACCCTGCCATGAGAACTGGAAGTATCCCTTAAGTTACTCATTGCATTCATCACTGTAGTAATGGCCGTATCAAAGCCGATAGTATAATCTGTATAACCCAGATCATTATCAATACTTCCAGGAAGAACAATCACCTTAACTCCTTGCTTGGCCAGTTCGGCTGCTCCCCTAATGGTTCCATCTCCTCCAATTACTATCAGGGCATCAAGGGCTAAGTCATTGATTATGCCTGCTGCTTTTTTTACGCCCTCTTCTGAATTGAATTCCGGACTTCTGGCTGATTTTATAAAGGTTCCTCCTTTTTGGAGGATATCGCTAACACTGCGAGAGTTTAGTACCACGTAGTCCTGCTCAAGAAGTCCACGAAAACCCCTTCTAATCCCATAGACATCGAGTTTGTGGTACTTGGCTGTACGCACAACAGCTCTAACAGCAGCATTCATTCCCGGGGCGTCGCCACCGCTTGTCAACACTCCAATTGTTTTTTTCATATCTTTTCCCTCTTTATTTTATTACCACATTATCTGCACCAAGAAGTCTTTTGAGTTCATCAATAAAGGCTTGCGAAGTGCCAACAAAAGTGCCTTTCATTTCTCGTAGTTCTCCTGTTTCCATCTCATATATGCGTACCCGGCAAGAACCCGGATTTGCTTTAAATAGTCCTATAATATCTGCTTTCTTTTTATCCTCAAATTGCTCCACCCTTATATAGAGGATTTTCTTTGAGGGGGCCTTTGTTAGAGCTTTTAGCCCTTCACAAATTAAATTGGGTTTTTCATCCTCTTTCATTTGAAGCTTACCACGAATCAAAAAGTATTGTTCTTTTTCCAAAACAGCCTCATAGTCTTTAAAGGTTCGCGGGAAGAAGATAACCTCTATACTATCCATCTCATCTTCCATCTCAACAAAGGCCATGGTCTTAGATGTCCTGGTCATTTTTCGTCTAATGCTTTTTTTCATCAAAAGAAGTTCCACTCTTTTGCCCTCGCCCTCTTCTTCACTAAGTTCTGCCAGGGTTGAAAGGTCAAAGTTACTTGGCCTCAAGGGAGCATATTTGGACAGTGGATGACCTGACAAGTACATGCCTAGCACTTCCTTTTCATAAAGAAGAAGCTGGTCCTCATCTAATTCCTTTACATTTAGGGCAGTAGTAAGGGTAGGAATTAGATCATCAAAAAGGCTAATCTGCCCTAGGGCGTTAAAGCGCTCTGATCTTTGAAGCCCATCTATTTGGACCTCATAGCGTTGGAGAAGACTTCTTCTGCTTTCACCAAGACCATCTAGGGCTCCTGCCTTAATCAGGCTCTCAAAGGCCCTTTTATTTAAGCTAGTAGAACTTAGTCTTTGAAGAAGCTCTTCAAAATTCTTAAAGGGTCCCGACTTTCGCGCTTCAAGCAGGCTTTCAATAAGAAGTCCGCCCACATTTTTTACTGCCTTAAGACCAAAGCGGATGGCTCCTTCTTCTGTAGAAAAGCCCTGCGTCGAATGGTTTACATGGGGAGGTAGAATCTCTATCCCCATAGACCTGCAAGTTTCCATATAAGAGGCTAGCTTTACGCTATTGCCCATAACCGAACTCATAAGAGCTGCCATAAACTCCACTGGATAGTGGGTCTTAAGATAGGCCGTTTGATAGGCTATAAGGGCATAACCCGCTGCATGACTCTTATTAAATGCATAGTTGGCAAATTCTGTCATTGTCTGATAAAGATTTTGTGCTTCTTTTTCGCTAAGACCTTTTTTTATGGCTCCGTGAATTTCTTTTCCATCGCCATATAAAAACCTTTGTTTTTCCCTAGCCATAACGTCCATTTTTTTCTTACTCATGGCTCGTCTAATAATATCTGCTTGATTATAATTATAACCTGCCAGGGTCCGGACCATACTCATAACCTGTTCTTGATAGACCATGACCCCATAGGTTACTTCTAAAATTGGTTTTAGCGACTCATGGGGATAGGAAATAAGCTCCGGATTGTGCTTATTTCGAATGTATACTGGAATTTGATCCATAGGTCCTGGTCTATAAAGACTTATACCCGCAATTATGTCTTCAATAGAGTGGGGCTTTATTTCTCTGAAAAAACTACGCATACCTGTGCTCTCAAGTTGAAAAATACCCAGGGTATCTGCCCTTCCAAGGAGGGCAAATGTTTCTTTATCGTCCGTAGGGATCTGGTCAATGTCGATCTGGACGCCCTTATTCTCCTCAATAAGCCTAAGGGCCTGCTTTATAATGGTTAAATTTCTAAGCCCTAAAAAATCCATCTTTAAAAGCCCTAGTTCTTCTAGAAGATTCATATTATACTGGGTCACTAGAGCACCCTCATGCTTGGCTAGAGGAATAATTTCTTCTAGCGCTTTTCCTGCCATAACAACGCCAGCAGCATGGGTAGAACAGTGGCGCGGCCGTCCCTCTATGCGCCGGGCCATATCAATAAGAAGAGATACCTCTTCTTTTTTCATAAGCTCTCTTAGTCTAGTGCTTTCCTTTATCCCTCGCTCTAGGGTCATACCTGGACTGGGGGGAATCGCCTTGGCCACCCTATCCACCTCTGCATAGTCCATTCCAAAGACGCGACCTACATCGCGAATAGCCTGACGGGCTCCAAAGGTACCAAAGGTAATAATTTGAGCCACCCTTGCGCTGCCATATTTATGGGCAACATAATCTATGACCTCTTGGCGGCGCTCATCTTCAAAATCTATATCAAAGTCTGGCATGGTAACTCGGTCTTTATTTAAGAAACGTTCAAAGAGAAGGCCGTATTTCATAGGATCTACTCGGTGGATGCCCAGGCAATAGGCCGCTAGACTTCCTCCCCCGCTGCCTCTTCCTGGGCCTACAAAGATGCCACTATTTCTAGCAAAGGAAACAAAATCCGCTACAATAAGAAAGAAATCATTGTAGCCCATGGAATCTATAATACCTAGTTCTTCCTCCAGTCGCTCTTTATGCTTATCATGCCCATAGAGCCTATCAAGGCCCTGGTAGCAAAGATCATGGAGGGTCTTTTTCGCATCAAAGTCGGTTTCTTCTGAAAAAGGGGCCAGATGCATGGTGGAAAAATCAAAGTCAAAATTGCATTTGTCCGCAATTTTTTTTGTGTTTTCAAGGGCTTGCGGCACATAAGAAAAAAGTTGATACATCTGCTCAGAGTCCTTTAAGTAAAACTCTTTTGCAGGAAAACGCAGCCGGTCTTTATCCTTAAACTCAGAGCCCGTCTGTATACAAAGTAAGACATCTTGGGCCAGGTAATCCTCTTTTTCCACATAGTGGACATCATTTGTGGCCACTAGGGGAATGCCTGTTTGTTTATGGAGCTCGATCTGCCTGGGAAGAATTCTTTTTTGTTCTGCAAGACCATGGTCTTGCAGCTCAATATAAAAATCATCCCCATAAATCTGCTTATAGTCATAGGCCACCTTTAGAGCGTCCTTGTCCCTTCCCTGGAGCAACATTTGGGAAATTTCCCCCTGTAAACAGGAAGAAAGGGCAATCAGTCCCTGGCTGTGCTCTTTAAGAAGTTCCTTTGTCACCCTGGGCCTATAGTAGAAATGTTCAGTAAAACTTCGGCTAACCATCTTGATTAAGTTTTTATAGCCCTGCTCATCTTTAACAAGAAGGACTAAATGGTGATTTACCTTGGGATTGTCTGTACTTACATAAAGTTCGCAACCAATAATAGGTATAATACCATGTTTTTTACACATTTTATAAAAGTCAACCACCCCATACATTACTCCATGATCGGTAATGGCAAGATGGCTAAATCCTTTTTTCTTTGCCGACAAAACCAATTCCTCTAGGGGACAAAAGCCATCAAGAAGGCTGTATTCCGTATGCAAATGAAGGTGAACAAAGGGCTTCATGACTCCTCCAGTTTTTGCGCAATCTTAAGCAGTCGACTAAGGCGGTTGTTTACACCAGACTTACTCAGGGGTGGGTCTAGACGCTCTCCTAGTTCCTTAAGGCTTAGTTCTGGCTCCTCCCAGCGACATAGGGCAATCTCTTGCAGGGGCTTAGAAAGGGCTGCCAGGCCAATGGTGTTTTGGATCAACTCAATGGCTCTTAGGTGTCTAAGAGAGGCCTCTACCGTTTTATTTATATTGGCCGTTTCACAATTAACAAGGCGGTTTACATCATTTTTCATAGACCGCAAAATTTTTATATCCTCTAGGGCAAAGGCTTGACTAGAGGCCCCCATTAGTAGTAAAAAGTCTACAATGCTCTGGGAGCTCTTAATGTAGACAACCCACTGATTTCTATATATGATTTTAGCAGCTAGATTAAAGTGTTCACAAAGGTTTTTTATGGCGATTGCCATTGGCTGGTCTCTAAAAGTCATTTCTAGATGATAGCTTCTTTTAGGGTCACTTATAGAGCCGCAGGCCAAAAAAGCCCCCTTTAGATAGGACCTTTGCAATTTCATCTGGGAATAATAAATTCCTGGAATATGCTCAACAAGGCCCTGGTCATCTATAACATGGAGCTTTTTAAGATCTTCCTTTTCCAGAAAATCTAAATAATATCTATTAAGCTTAGAATAGCTGCTTTTTTTAATCCCGATATTTGACTCAATACCCCGCTCTTGTAACTTCAAATAAACATAGCGAATGAGTGTAGCAAGATCAGAACTAAACCTATCCTCCTGATAGGAGCAACGAAGAAAGCCCGAAAGTAGGGCCTCTAGCCCATCTTCTTCTGCTTGAAGAATAAGATCTTCTTTAAGTTTTGCGGAATAAGACATACTTCCTCCTAACAGCCAAAGGCTTTTTCGACCATAAGCAGTTCATTTTCATGCATATGGCTTTTAGGAAGATCTTCCTGGCTAAAAAACACCAGATCAATAAAACCTTCTTCATGTAATGGCTCAGGTGTCCCACCAACTTTTTGCATCTTGAACCAAAGTACTTTTTTATTCTGACTTCGTCCTTGATGATAAAAACTATATTCAACCCATCCAAGCTTTTTTTGAATCTTAGCTTCCACACCCGATTCTTCTTTAACCTCTCGCACTGCTGCGCGTCTAAGGGATTCGTTTTCTTCTACATGACCCTTGGGAAGAACCCATTTACCCTTGGTATTCTGAAGGAGAAGAACCTTGGACTCACTAATAACAACACCGCCTGCACTTATAATCATGCTGCCTCCTGGAATCTATTATACCCTAAGAAAAGGGGCTAGCACAAACTTATTGCCTTGACCCAAGTAAATCAACCCTCTTCTAGGGCAAGGGCCTCCAAAGAAGCTGGCAACAAAGCTTGTAGAAGCTTGGTTCATCTTTACCTCCTTCTTTGTATCTGATACAATGTAAGCGAATATAAGGCTAAGAAATGAGGTGCAAAATGGAAAGACTTCAAGGCACAGTAGTACGTGGTCTACGGACTCCAATTTTTAAAGAAGGTGACAATCTAGTAGAAGAAATCAGTCATCTTTTA
Organism: Clostridia bacterium; assembly: GCA_035647655.1. Classification (GTDB taxonomy): domain Bacteria; phylum Bacillota; class Clostridia; order Peptostreptococcales; family Acidaminobacteraceae; genus DTU036. Next base: position 11,464 of record DASRNA010000206.1, read on the forward strand.
ATGAGGTTTTATCTTGTAGAACAAGTAAAACCTAAGAACAAAGATATTATTTCCATTACAGAATCCGTTGTTGCAAGAGCCCAAGGCAACTACGCTCATATAGATGATATTGCTAGGGACTTTCATAGTAAATTCCCCGAAAACGAAGCCGTAGGCATCATTTTTCCTATACTCAGCCGCAATCGTTTTGCCACCAGCCTAAAGGGCTTTGCCCGGGGTGCAGCGATGGGAAATAGAGAAGTTATCCTAATGCTAAGTTATCCCTCGGATGAAGTGGGCAACTCCCTGGCCTTTACTGAGGTCTTAGAAAAGCTGGGAGTCAACCCCTGGACGGATGTCCTAAGCGAAAGGGAATATCGAGCAATTTTCGGTGAGTTCCACCACTTATTTACCGGAGTTGATTATGTAGAATTCTACCGTCAAATACTAGAAAGCGAAGGAGTCAATTGCCAGGTTGTTTTTGCTAATATTGCAACTAGTATTCTTCCCTATACAAAAAATGTTCTTAATTGTGATATTCATTCAAGAGATAAGACAAAAGACCTTCTATGCAAGGCAGGAGCTAAAAAGGTCTTAACTCTGGCTGAAATCCTAAATAAAGCAAATACCAGCCATGGCTATAATGAAGAATATGGCCTTCTGGGAGCCAATGCTGCTACAGAAAACACCATTAAACTCTTTCCCAGAGACTGCCAAAGACTTGTTATGGATCTTCAAGCAAGAATGAAGGAACTAACAGGCAAGCTAATAGAGGTTATGGTCTATGGAGATGGCGCTTTTAAGGACCCTGTTGGACAAATTTGGGAACTAGCCGATCCAGTCGTTTCCCCTGGTTTTACCCCAGGGCTTAGTGGAACCCCCTCAGAAGTAAAAATCAAATATCTTGCAGATAACACCTTCTCCCACCTTAAAGGCGATGATCTTAAAGGTGCCATCAAAAACCATCTAGCTAAGATCTTGGAAGAAGATATTAGTCAAGCCGAGAGCCTAGGAACAACACCCAGAAGACTAACCGATCTTATTGGCAGCTTAAGCGATCTTACTTCTGGTAGTGGTGACAAGGGAACTCCCCTGGTCTATATCCAAGGATATTTTGATAAGTTTAGTATCGACTAATAAAGAAAACTTATGATAAAAGATAGTACCTTCTTTTAATTGCCATACTTACAGAAAAAAGAAAGGGTCTTCGTCAAATGATGTTGGTTTAGAGAAATCGACTCTATAGACAAGTACGAGAGTTATGTGTAAGGGTGGGCTAATCCAGTGTGAATTAGCTCGCCTTTTTATATTTAAAGGTGTCGTCACTAATCGGTATTACTTGTCTGCAAAGGATTAGATATCTGTTTTTA
>DASRNA010000207.1:0-5781 GCA_035647655.1 Clostridia bacterium
CGGTTTCATACGCTAAATAAGATAATTTAAATTAAAAATTCGGGCTGGTTTTTTAGGCCCGTTTTTGTTTGTAAAATATGTAATAATTCTTCTTCTTATATAATTTAATATACTTGAAAAGAGCGAGTCTATAAGCTAAAATGTAATATAGAGGAAAGTTCACTTGAATAAAAACTAGGGAAGGGATTACTATGAATAGTATCGCTGTTGCAATAGAGCAGTTTGCTAGAATGATTGAAACAATATTTGAAGACAAGCTAATTGACAGCTCTTTAAATCGTGGTCAATATGCTTATTTGCTGTACCTTTTTGAAAATGAAGGGGCCAATCAATATGATATTTCAAGAGATTTATTTATTGATAAAACCACCGTTGCCAAGGCTCTTAAAAAGCTTGAGGAAACAGGCTATATTCTAAGAAAAACCGATCAAAGAGACAAAAGACGTGTTAATGTCTTTTTGTCCAAAAAAGGAAAAGGAACCTATCAGGAGGTCAAAAACGCTTCCGATGAAATCCAGAAGACAATTAGCACAAATGTTCATCCTGATCTTGTTAATAAACTGGAATCCTTACTTGAAATTTTTATACAAGAATTGGACATAAAGTGGTGTGAGATAAAAAACTACAAAAGAGATGTTTCTTTTTCCGTTGCAAGTATACAAGATATGAATCTGCTCAAAGAACGGCAAATTTATAGTTTTAAACCAGAAGAAGAGCTCTTTATTGAACGTTTTGGACAATATGTTATTAACTGGATTCGCTATGAACAAGATGAATCTAGCGAAGATGTAATTGGAAGTGAATTGCATTTTCATCAAAATTCTGATGTTATCCACCATGGTATGGAACTCCTTCGAGAATTTGAACAATGGTATTTTTCAAATTATAGTGGAAAAATCCAAATCAGAATCCCTGAAGGGGATATTTCAAGACAAAAACTACTACATAAAAATGAATACCTCTTTCGCTCCTATGACAAACAAGGGGACCAGGCTTACTATTATTATGAGAAGAAAAAATAAACTGCTCTTCTGAGCAGTATTTTTCAGTAGAAAACTTCCTCTATGTGAACTTTCTACAAACTTTAAATTCTAGTGATTTGCTGGAAGGAAAAAACGCTGCTACATAGATTTCATTAAATTTACTAACTTAAGATAGGGGACTAATCATGCTAGAGTTAATTTTAGGGGGGGCCAGAAGCGGAAAAAGCGCTTATGCTGAAAAGAAAGCTGAAAACTATTCCAAGGTTCTTTATCTAGCTACAGCTCAGATTAAAGATGATGAGATGGCTCACAGAGTTGAGCTTCATCGCCAAAGAAGACATAAAAGCTGGCTAACTCTTGAAAAATATAAATGCTTTCAAAGAGAAGATTTCACAAAAGCAGATGTTGTTGTAATTGATTGTTTAACTCTTATGGTTACTGGCCTTTTTTTTGAAAAGGATAGGAGCCATTATAATGAGAGGGATTTTGCACTACTAGAAGAAACTATATGGCATGAAATTGAACACCTTCTAGATTTGCTAAAGGATAAGGTTGTCTTTCTTGTATCCAATGAAATTGGGCTTGGACTTGTTCCTGAACATAAACTCTCAAGGGTCTTTCGAGATATGCTAGGACGTTTTCACCAAGAAATTGCCCATAGAGCCGATAAAGTTAGCTTTATTGTTGCTGGAATTCCTGTGGAGGTCAAATGATTTCTGCCTTCTTATTGCAACTAAGTCTTTATACAACCTTATATAGTCCCAATCACAGATGGGATGAAAAAGAATACAGGCGTGGAATGGTTTTTATCCCACTAATCGGTATCCTTTTGGGTCTTATTCTCTATGGCACTTCACTTATAATACCAGATTTCTTGCTGGGTTTTTCGCTGTTAAGTCTTTATTGTATTTTAAGTGGTGGCCTGCATTTGGATGGATTTGCTGACACCTTAGATGGTGTTCTTGCCCGTAGGGGGGCTAAAAGAGCTCTGGAAATTATGAAAGACCCCCACTTGGGTACCTTTGGTGTATTAGGTCTTTTTTTGCTTCTTCTAGCCTATTTTAATTACCTGCCACTAATTGATACCAGTCTAATTATTTTACCTGCTATAGGTCGATTTGGGGGCATGGTGGCCGGACTTGGGAATAAATATGCCAGAAGCGAAGGGATGGGGAAGTTTTTTATTAATTCCATCCATTGGGTTCATATTGTTTTATGGCTATTTATCCTATTTGGATTAGGCTATTACTTAAGTGGTATACAAAATGTTATTTGTCTGAGTCTTTGCTTTATCTATGCTTTTATTGGCGGAAGATGGTTTAAGAAAAAACTTTCTGGCATGACAGGAGACACTGTAGGCTTTATTATTGAAAGCACCCAGCTCTTATATATAATTTTTTTCCTGGTGGTCAAGCAATGGATATAATACTTTTAAGACACACATCGAGTAAAGACAATGAATTAGGAGTTTTTTCTAGCCCTTCTACCCCTCTAAGTTCCCAAGGCTTAGAACAAGTAAAAGAGCTTTTAGACCGGAAATATCCCGTATCAAAAATTTATTCTTCTCCTTATAAGCGAAGCCTAGTCTTGGCTGAGGCCCTATCAGAAAAGTTCAATCTGCCCTTAATTCTTGATAAACGTCTAAGGGAGATAGATTTTGGTGATTTTGAAGGAAAAACTTTTGCCCAGATTCAGACCCTTTATCCAAAAGAAGTTGAGCAGTGGATGGAAGACCCTTGGGCTTTTGTTTATCCAGGTGGGGAAGATTTCCATAATGTTCGAAGTAGGGTCCGAAGATTTTACCAGGAACTGGATGAATCTAGTCTTATTATTAGCCACCAGGCACTCATGTTTAATCTTATGGCTGAAATTCTAGAATACGACTATAAGGACCTTAGCCGTTTTTATTTGGGCAGTGGGGCCCAAGTACATCTTAAAAGCAATCCTTGGAGATTGCTTTCTCTTGAAAACTTATAGGAAAGATAATGAAAACAAAAAAACTTACAATTATTGCACTTTTAATAGGCCTAAGCATTTTAGGCAGCTATATTACCATATTTATGAGTATAGCACTGGATTCACTGCCTGGTTTTTTTGCCGCTCTTAGCCTAGGCGCTCTTTCTGGAGGCCTTGTTGGAGGTCTAGGTCATTTTATGACCGCCCTTATTCACGGTTTTCCTCTGGGACTTCCTACTCATATTTTAGTTATGTTTATGATGTTTTTAACCTGTTATTTTTTAGGTGTATTTTATAAAAAGAGTCCCCTTGTTGGAATCATAGGAGCCTTTTCTATTAACTGGCTATTAACTTTATTTTTAAGTTCTTTACTTAGTTATCTAGTAGGGGTCACACCAGGTCCATTAACACTTTTTCCCATACTTCTTCTTCCATTGTTTCTTGGAACTTTAATGAATCTTCTACCAGCTGTCTTACTCCATAAAATCCTAGGGGAACGTTTAAATGCGTTATCGTGACCTTACAATTCTTCCTCTAGGAGATAAAAAACTTATTTTCGCCACAGATAGTGCCGGAGCCATCGGGAGGAAAAAAGCAGACCTGGTAAAAATAGATAATAGGGGCTTGGGCAGATTTCTTGCTCAGGTTCCCTTTATGGAAATCCTGGCCACCAAGGCCCTTCCTTCCTATGTCTTTCTTCCTATTTGCAATGAAATGGAACCCACGGCTTCAGAAATCATTCAAGGGGTTATGGAAATCATGGATGAGGCTGGTCTGAGTCGCGACTTCATCAATGGAACGACCGAAGAAAATATCCCTACAATCCAAACTGCAGCCTCTATACTTGTTATGGCAGTTGTTGATATAGATTTTTCTTTTCCCAAGGCTTTTTCTGGTGACACTATCTTTGCCCTTGGTTTACCCAAGGTTGGCCAGGAAGTGTTAGATGATAGGGGAGATATTATGAGTCTAAGCCATCTTAAAAAACTTCGGGTCTTTCAAGAAGTAGGAGATATACTACCAGTAGGAAGTAAGGGTATAGCCTATGAAGCAAAAGAAATGGCCAGGAGTCATGGATTAGACTTACACTTTCTATCAGATGATCCCATTTTATCTAAGTCGGCTGGTCCTGGAACAGTGGTACTATGTAGTGGGAAAGCAAAAATAAAAAAGGACCTTAAAGATTTGGCTTTACCCCTAAGAAAAATTGCGGAATTATTATAAAAAAAAGGAGGCTATGCCTCCTTCTCGCCGGGATAAAAATCCCGATTTTTATTTTCCTTGATTAATCTATTTAGGATTTCTTTTACTTCTTTATTTACTGATTTAACTGCTGATAAGCTTAGACTTTGATAATGACCACAGGCTTCAGGGGAGCGAGCGGGTACCTCCTCTAAATCATCAATTAACTCGGTTGTTTTTAAGAGTAGAGCTAAGGGCAATTCCATGTCCTTTTTTGGTGTTGAAAATATAATATAAAAACCTGTTTTACAACCCATAGGACCAAAGTACAAGGGAAAATACTCCTGCTCAAGTCCAAGGAATTCATTTGCTTGTCTAAAGCTCATAGCAAAAGCATGTTCATAGGAATGACTTTCTTCGTCGCTGAGTATTTCTTGACGATTGGGACGGCGAAGCCTAAGATCTAGTACCATATGAACCATATCACGATAGGCCTGTTCCCAGGAAAGATATAGACCAGGCTCAAGCTTAATATGATCTATCTCAAAAGAGGTAACTTCTAGCATTATTTTACCTCCACAACCCAGCCGTGAAGATCTTCTAGATCTCCAAATTGAATGCCCGTTAATCGATCATAGAGTTTTTTGGTGATTGGGCCAACTTCACTTTCACTGTGGAATACTGTTTTCTTATCCTTATGGGTTATAGATCCAATAGGAGAGATAACAGCTGCGGTTCCACAAGCACCAGCTTCTAGGAAGTGATCCAAGTCATCAAGAAATACATCCTCTTCTTTACTCTTTAAACCAAGATCTTCCGCAACTTGTAAAAGAGAATATTTTGTTATACTACCTAAAATAGAGGGGGATTTCGGTGTTATAAATTCTCCCTTATTTGTAATTCCAAAAAAGTTTGCTGCTCCAACTTCTTCAATTTTTGTATGAGTTAGGGGGTCTAGGTAAATGCAATCAGCATACCCTTGCTCTGTAGCTTCCTTATTTGGAAGAAGGCTTCCAGCATAGTTTCCCCCTACCTTGGCTTGTCCAGTCCCTTGGGGGGCAGCTCGATCATAATCTGTAGTTACAAAGTTTACCGGATGCATTCCACCTTTAAAATATGAGCCTACAGGCATACAAAAAACACAGAATATATATTCTGGGGCAGGACTTACACCTATATTATGGCCCACACCAATAAGTAAAGGTCTTAAATATAAGGTCCCTCCGCTACCATAGGGTGGAAGATACTCTTGGTTGGTTAAAACGGTTTCTTTAACGCCTTTAAGAAAGAGCTCTTTAGGAACTTCAGCCATTAGAACTCTTCTAGCACTTTCTTGCATTCTTTTTGCATTTTCTTCTGGTCTAAAGAGTAGCATCCTACCGTCCTTTGCTCTATAGGCCTTCATTCCTTCAAAACACTGCTGGCCATAATGGAGGGCAGTTGAACCAACACTTATGGTTAAGTAGCTATCCTTGAGCATGGAACCTTCATCCCACTGTCCATCCTTATAATGTGCAACAAACATGCCATTAGTTTCTCTAAATTTAAAGCCTAAATCATTCCAATCTAAATCTTTCATAATATGCTCCTTTCATTGTTAATAATAAGTATAACACTTTAAAAAGGTATTTAATAATTATTCCTTTTAAAATTTAAAACT
>DASRNA010000208.1:0-2023 GCA_035647655.1 Clostridia bacterium
GATGTAATTTATCTGAATAAACAAAATTCGAAAGAGAATCATTTTCTGTATGGAGAATTGAAACAATTTCTCCTTCCAAGTCCAATTCAAGAAGTCTTTTTATAAAATCATGCTTTAGGGTCTCTTGTGTTGTGGTGACAAGATTTACCATAATCTCGCCTGTGTAGTGGCTTCTTCTTACGACCAGGTTACGGAGAAAGCCTTCTCTTTTCATTACATGATAATGGCTATAGTCATTTTCTTTGGAAAAAGCAAGGATCTCACTTCGAATTATTCTAATGTCCCTATGCACAAGTAAGCAGTCTTTTGTGGGAAGGACATTTCTTCCCATATTGCGCTCATAAAAGCCCAGCTCTAGTGGTCCCCCCTTTGTGGTATCACCAAAGTTAAATTCTACCTTGTTTCGGTAGTAGAGGGCCTGCTCACTCCCGGAAATGGTAAGGTCTTCTAATATAACACCCTGCCTTTTAAATAAATCTCTGACCTCCATAAGCTTGATTTTTCTTTGCTTTTCTAGATCAAGATGCTGGCTTATGCAGCCTCCACATCGATCAAACTGATCACAAGGCGCTTCTTGTCGCTGCAGAAGTCTTCCTGTGCGCAAGCCTTTTTTGCGTTTTCCCAGACGAAAAGTAACCTCTTCATCAAGAAAAGCGCCAGGTATTGCTATCTCTTCGTTTTCAAGATAGCAAATTCCTGTCGCAGGATACTTGTTCTTAGTGATTGTACATGTATAAATTTCGCCTTTTTTCATTGTTCCTCACTGTTATTTCTTTAGCCTTTATTGTAGTCCTCCTCAATCTTTGCTATACTTTTACTAAGGGGGAAATATGAGAAAAAAACTAGGTATCTTTTTTATTGTTCTTGCTGTTATTTTGTTTGCCCTATACTTTGGGACGGGAACCATTCTTAAGTTGATTTCTAATCCAGAAGCCATAGAGGAGCTCACTGTAGAAGAGATAGAAGAAAACAAGGAGCGTCAAGCCGTCTTTCAGTGGGACGCTATTACCGCTATTGATAGTGTTTCTGTTATTACTTCAGCTAAACCCATCAACAAAGAAGCAATTATTGCCCAGATGATTGTCCCTGAGCTGGAAATTAATTTGCCTGTGCTTCGAGGCATCACAACCGAAAACCTCAACCACGGTGTAGCCACGCTCTATGACTCAGCTAGTCTAGGGGAAGGCAATTTTTCTCTTGCAGGCCACAATATGTCTAGCTACAATGTTCTCTTAAACCGTTTTTATGATATGCCTGATCGCCCCTTTGATATTTATTTTCATGATAAGAAAACAGTATATCATTATGTGGTTTATGCTAAGCTTTATACTGACCAGTATGCTTTTTATCTAACTGAAGACGCAGAAGCTGATCGCCGGGGAAAACCCATTGTCAGTATTCTCACCTGTGATAGACCCTATGAGGAAGATCAAAGGATTTTTATTATGGCTGAGCTAATTGACACCTATGCCTACACAAGTCCTCTGGAGCTTAGGCCCAGTGAGCAAACAAAGGCCTATAGAAATTGAGAAGTCCTAGGACTTCTCTTTTTTATTTCTCTAAGTTTTCCACAAAGCTCTTAAACAAAAGGATAAAGCGATCATTGTGTTCAAATAATTCTGGTTGAAATTGTACTCCCATAATACCTGGGCCCTCAATGGCTTCTATGACTCCATCTATACTTCTTGCACTGACTTCTAGTCCCTTACCCAGGGTTTTTATACTCTGTGAGTGGTAGGAGTTTACAATAAGTTCTTCTCCAAAAACTTCATAGAGCCGGCCTGGTAAAATTTGAATCCGGTGCAAGGGATCTTTTTTTGTTCCCCTAGGTCTGTGATGGAGGATTTTTGATACAATGCTTTGGTTGAGGCTCCCTCCTAGGGCAACATTGATAATTTGCATACCTCGGCCGATGCCAAGAATGGGAATCTTTCTTTTTTGTGCTTGATGGACAAGATTTATTTCGAATTTATCTCTTTTTATATCATAGGGCCCCGCCTCGGGCTCGGGATCCTCCCCATAG
>DASRNA010000209.1:0-2663 GCA_035647655.1 Clostridia bacterium
GTTTGAGACCTATAGTAAATAAATTCCTGTTACTAGTTGGAAATGTGTATCAAAAGACAAGATAGCTAGGACCCAAGGTGATATTATGATGCCCAAAGGAAGAAGATTCTTTGATAAAGGCCCCACTTGGCTTGAAAAGTCAGGCAACAGTGACTCCTACTTATGAGTAGGTAAAAGGGAAAAGAAGTGAGAAAAGCTTGGGATGGGATTACAAGTAGTTTGGTTGTTTTTATGCTTATTATTCTTATGGCACTTCTAGGAGCCAGGCTTCTTGGTCTAGAAGTTTTTACCGTTCTTTCAGCCTCCATGGAACCAGAGTATCAAACAGGAAGCATCATCTATGTAAAAGAGGTGGATTATAGGAATCTTAAAAGAGGGGATGTGATCACCTTTAGCATGGGTGATAAGAGTGTGGTTACCCACCGAATTGTTGAGGCTCTTGTAGATAAGAAAGATCCTACAATGATTTATTACCGCACCAAGGGTGATGCAAATAACTCTGATGATGGGGGACTTGTTCACTATAAAGACATTATTGGAAAACCTGTATTTGCCATACCGAAACTAGGTTTTTTTGTAAATTATATACAAAACCCACCAGGGATTTACCTGGCTCTTTTTACGGGAGGTCTTCTAATTTTCTTTACCCTATTAGCTGAGGCTTTTCTAGGGCTGGTAAAAAAGGCGACTGCCAGTAGACAGATTTTTCAAAAAAAAAGAGAAAACAAAAAGAAAGAAAGAGGGCACAACTTTAGTTAAAAAATCAGAAAGATCAGAGAAACGAGCCATAAAAGGCTTATTTAGGAGGAGAAAACATGACAAGAAAACACAAAACTCTACTACTATCAATGGCCGCAGTAGTACTACTAGCCATAGGTGTTATGGGGACATTTGCTTACTTAACGTCACAATCAGAAACGGTAACAAACACATTTACAGTTGGTAGAGTTTCATTTAGCAAGGATCAATATCAAAAAACAAAGGGTCTAAATGAAACCGAAGTGGACCAGTATGGAATTCCAAAGTATAGGTACAGTGATGGACTATTTTTAATAAACAAGGCAGATGGTTTACTTGATGCTGGGGCTACGCCAATTACTGTTGATGGTAAAAATGTTTATATTGATTCAGAAGGCAATTTTGTTGATAGATACCATAATCCTCTTACTGTAGAGGGAATTACCACCATTGAAAATTATGCCCAAGAAAATGGAGGTGAGGCCCTTCGTGTAACGGCAAATGAATATAAGTTATTACCAGGAAAAAAATATCTAAAAGATCCCAAGGCCTTTATAGAAAGAGGGAGTGAACCTGCCTATGTATTTGTTGAACTAACAAATCCTTTGGAATCCATTGAAGCAAATGAGGCCGCATCAACAATCCAAGCTCAGGTAGAATCAAATGGCTGGATTCAAATATCAAAAGAAGCAGAAAAATCGCTCTGGCGTCATAAGGATATTGTAGATGCTAGCGAGAGTGAAATAGAACTAGCAATTTTTGAAAGTTTTACCGTGGACAAGCAAGCGCAGATTGATATAGCACCAGGAGATATTGTGGTAAAAGCATTTGCCATTCAAGCAGATGGATTAAGTCCAGAAAATGCCTTAGAACAAGTAAACTTTGCTCACTAAGGAAAATCTTGTAAAAATCAGTGGATATCTTACAGGTGGATATCCACTTATGGATAAAAAAGAAAGTAGAAAAAATGGTGTCAAAATCTCACCCCCACACTTGCCTAGGCATATTTTGCAATTAAGACTGGGCTTGATAAAAACAAGTAATTATAAATAAAAGCTAATTGATCTAAGTCAAGTGGGGTGAAAGGATGAAGCGAAGACTTCTTGCTGGGTTACTAATTATAATTTGTCTTCTAATACAAATACATGAAACAAAGGCATATTTTTCTACCGAAAAAACCCTGCATAAGGTGATTACAACAGGGGGGATAAAGATTGAGCTTCTAGAGTGGGAGGATGAAAGTAAGATTAGGTCTCTTCCCAAAAATAGTACAGAAGGAGTAATGCCGGGAAGAGAAATAGTAAAAATCTTTCAAGTAGAAAACACGGGTAAAAATGAGGCTTATATACGGATTCAAATGGAAAAAGATATAGGATTAAAAGGAAAAATAGGGGAAGAGCCTAACTTAAATCTTATGATAGTAAACCTTGAAAGCTCTGCTTGGACACTTGCTGAAGAGGGATTTTATTACTATAAAAAAGTCCTTAAACCAGGAGAAAAGACAGAACCATTCTATCTTACAGCAAGATTTGATCGGAGTATGGGTAATATCTTTCAAGATAGCAGGGTAAAAGTAAGCATTACTGCCCAAGCAACCCAGGTTGCCAATAACGGGAATAGTTCTCTTAAAGCCAAGGGCTGGCCAGACTAAAAACCAAAACAAGTATTCTTATCAGTTAGCTAGGGGGCGGGGGATGAAAAACAAATATAGAGGCAGCCTACTCTTATTCCTACTGCTTTTTTTTATGGGTCTTGGTTTTTGTCTTCCTGCATTTGCCCAGGAAAGCCCTCTTTTATTTAAAAAAGAGAAGGTTATAATCTTTTCTTCAAGAACAATCTATGCTGCAAATGATCTTTTTAGTAACTTTAAAGACTTAATGCCAGGAGATGTAAAAAAAGAAGAACTTGTCCTAGAAAATAAAAGT
>DASRNA010000210.1:0-8098 GCA_035647655.1 Clostridia bacterium
CTTCCAATATTTGCTTTACAAGAAGGTTTAACAAGCCTTCTTGTTTTTTATCCAGCAAGGCTCCTGCTAGAGTCAGTTCTTGTGGAAATCCTCCCTCGGGCTGGTAAAGATTAAGGCCAAGGCCCACTATTATATAATCAGGGCAAGGACCCCTTGAAAAAGATCCTTCTGTTAGGATTCCTCCCACCTTTTTTCCCTTATAATAAATATCATTTACCCATTTGATCGCAAGCTCCAGACCCAAAGTATCTTTAACTGCACGACTTATGGCCACTGCTGTAGCCGCTGTTAAAAGCTCTACTGTTACGCCTGCCTTAGGCCGGAGCAAAAGACTCATATAAAGACCGGTGTTTTTGGGAGAAAAAAAGCTTTTTCCTTTTCGCCCCCTCCCTGCACTCTGGCCCTGGGCCAAGATTAGTCTTCCTTCCTGCGCTCCATCCTTGGCTAGTTCTTTTAATAAACTATTTGTTGATGGCAATTCTTCATAAATACTCGGCTTGATTCTTGGCAGTTCTTTTATATTTTCTATCCTTAGCTGGTCCATTGTTTTGCCTCCTTTAGTCATTGTAATAAAAAGATAAAAACAAATCCAGTAAGATTGCTATTCTTTTTACAGTATTTGATGTATTTGTTCACAACCGGCCAATATTTCACAATTATAATGTTATTTTTTTTGCTTTCCCTCAATGCATTGACAAGTGTTTTTTTACAGATTATGATACTTATGGCTAGATTGGATAGTTTCTACTTTTTTTGGAAAATACCATCTTGCAGATAACAAATAGTTCATACTTACCCTATATATTTGTTTAATTCAAAGAACCACTCGCAACTTACCCAAGGAGGCGAAATGAAAGAAACCAGACTCTCCAATGAACCCCAGAAGTTCATAAACACAAAACTCGATGAGCTTAGACAAATTTACGTCAATATTACTACTTCCTATGAGTTTTTCTATGTAATTGAAGGAACCATTTATGCCAATTGCTACGAAGAAACCCATCGTTTAGAATCCGGTGATATGTTTATGGCAACTCCTGGACAAGCCTTTATGCTTATTCCTGATAGTGAGCCAGCCTTATATATAAGTATGAGCATTCATCCCCTAGGAGTAAAGAAGCAAGAACTCTATCACCAAAAAATACTTCCCTGTGTCTTTAAAAAGGACCAGATTCGTCAAGCCCACCTCAATTTACTATATAGCATTTATCAGGAAAGCTTTCAGGCTGAGCATAGTCAAGTCCAAGAACTTATTGAAGTTTTTTTACAAAAGTTACCTTGGAAAGAAAGACAAACCGGCCTTGAAACACAATCTGATAAAAAAATGGAACTTATTTTAAAAGCTTCCCAGATTCTTGCAGATGTGGATCCAGGGCTTGAGGAACTAGCCCTAAAGCTCAACATAAGTCCCTCTTATCTATCCAGAGTTTTTAAAGAAGTAACTGGTATGCGGTTTTCTGATTTTTCTCAAAGGAAAAAACTTCAAAAATCCTCCCAACTACTTCTAAGTGGTATGAGTATTGAAGATATTGCCCTAACAATAGGCTTTACTTCTAGCAAGTCCCTAAACCGCATCTATCGGCAATTTGTTAAAACCACACCTTCTTCCTATAGAAAATATCTATTAGAACTGGCAAACAATCAAAAAAAAGAAGAGGACCTCCGTTATAAGGCTTCCTTCCAAAAATTTGTAGAGCACTATGCTGAACCAAGCTATACAAATACTATGAAGGAGTACCTAGGAGAGAAGTACAACTACCACCATGTATCTACCTCAGCCCCTAGTATCCAAGATCCAACCCTAGGCCAACGAGCTGTTTCCCTAGATAATTTTGGTGAGGACTATCTTAAGGAAATACAGTCTTTAAACAGTATCAATTCCAATGGCCAATTGGCCCTAAATCTGGATATCCCCTCAGAAGATAATGGGGCTATTTTCTTTAAAGACCTAAATAAGTGGGGCGATGAGGAAGATCTCTTTAAGATTTTGGCTAAAATTAACGAAATCAATATACCTGCTATCTTATCAGTTGGGGTAAAAGATCAGTCTATCAAAGAGTTTTGTAAAAACCACAAAAGAGAAGAAATAGGCGATTATCTTAAACTAGTAGAAAATTTTTATAAAAAAATAATAAAAAATGTTACCAGGCCTATAGCTGAAACTTATTACTATGTATTTGATACCTCCGGAGTTTTAGAATTTGAAAGCCCAAAATCCATTATGTATTTTTTTGAGTTTGTAGAAAAGCATCATCTTATGTTGGAGCAGCTACTCTATACTTCAAACTTCAATAGCGTTTATCATCTTGGAAAGCAAAGTTCTGCCGAACTGGAAGATATAGTCGATTTCATCTCTAAAAACCGTCACCGAGTACGTCTTCCAAAATACAGCTATGCACAAATTACCCTTGCCCAAAAGCTAAAACTATCCAACCCTCATCAACTTCTAAGCGCCATAGAACAGTCCAAAAAAGTTATCAAACAGCTAAATGCCTTTGAAGAAGATGATCGCTTAAAACGAACAAAAATAAAGCTGCAGGGTATCGATATGGACCTAGTTATTGATTATGTTGATCCGCTCTACCATGACTTGTTTTTTGCTATCCTAACTCTTGATCTTTGGATGAAGCTAAAGGGGAAATCTCGCATTATCCCCAACTATAATTTCAGCTTTGCCTGCAGAACAAAAGAAAGCCTATTTACAAGCAAGTTGATTGACAAAAGTGGTTTTCCTACCCCTTTTTACCATATAAACTTATTTGTATCTCAAATGCCTGAAAATGTTATTTATCACAAAGAAGGTTGCCTAATAAGTAAAAATGAAGATGAAATACATCTGCTAGTTTATACCAATCCCCTACTGGACTACTCCTTTGCCATTGAAAAGGGTTTTGAATACCTGTCTGATTATAAAAGAGAAGTCTTTATAGATATTAGCGATCTAAAGGGATATTATAAAGAGACAACACAGATCTTAAACTATGAAAATGGTTCGCCCTATTTCCAGCTTCGGAATTTTAAGCAGCCTGAACTTATGAGTGCTTACGAGAAAGAGTATGTGCGCTCACATAGCACTCCCCTTCTTATGAGTGACTACAAGGAAGTTAGCGGTAAGCTAGAATTAACCCTAACACTCAAGCCCTTTGAAGTTGTCTACAAAGTCTTTACAAAAATCAAGGACCCTCGCTAGGGTCCTTTTTTCCACTCCAGATTAAAGATCTTTATCCAGAAGATAAGTGATAAATTCAGCTACCCCATCTTTATCACTAGTAGAGACAGTAAGGTCAGCTTTTTTTGCCACGCTCCTTGGAGCATCCTTCATTACAGCAGATATCTTTGCCTGCTCTAACATGGCTACATCATTTTCATTATCCCCAATGGCGTAAAACTCTTTGGCCCTTAGCTTGTCCTTTAGCCAAAGCCCGGCCACCCCCTTATCCGCTTCCTTATAGATAATGTCATACAAATGGGGCAAGGAGCGAAAAACATTGACCTCAGACAAGTCGCCCATCTGGCATATTATTTCCTTGGCTCGCTTTGGATCGTGACAGATAAAACTCAGTTTATGCACAGGACCAGGTAGGATCTCCTTATCAAAATCTTCCATATGGATAAGGGGCAGTCTATACTTGGCATCATAGTCCTTATGGGCCACATAGGATCCAAATATTCCCCTATCCCTATTGTAGACCAGGCTCCGATCACAATATACCTGGCAATACTCTTCCTGGGGCTTGAGAATCTCCCAGAGCCTTTCAACTAGGTGAAGGGGTACAGTTTTTTCATAAATTAACCTATTGTCTTTATAGATTGTTGCACCACTACAGGCTACAACAAGATCTCCTGTTCCACTATTATCGGCAAAAAGCTGAGCTGAACTAATAAGTCTTCCTGTAGCTATAACAAAAAGATTTCCCTTGCTTTGCCATAAATCAACGGCTTTTTGTACTCTTGGGGTAATTGTTTTTTTACTTGTTAAGAGAGTGCCATCTAAATCACATAATAAGATTTTCATAGTTCCTCTTTAGGAATAAAGTTGATTTCTCCTTGATATACTTGAACACTGGTTAATATTAGTTTTAAAGGCTGGCCTAATTGAATCTCCTTACCTTTTTTCCCCACTAACTTTGTCTTGTCCACATCAAGTTCATAATAGTCCTTTAAGTCCTCTAGTCGTATCATGCCTTCAATGGTATTATCAAGTTCCACAAAAATACCAAAGTTGGTTACGCCTGATACCTTACCTTCAAATTCTTGCCCCACTTTATCCTGCATATATTCTGCTTTTTTAATTTCATCCATCCTTCGCTCAGCTTCATCGGCTTTTCTTTCTGCCTCAGAGCTATGCTGGGCCACCTCAGGCAAAATAGCCTTATAATGCTCTCTTTGGCTTTTGCTTATACCAAGGATTGCCTCTTTTATAATTCGGTGGATTTGTAGGTCAGGATAGCGTCTTATTGGAGCGGTAAAATGAGAATAGTGTGTAAGGGCTAGCCCAAAGTGACCAATAAGATCGTCGGTATAACGGGCCTGCTTTAAATAGCGAAGAATCTTGCTTACAAGCAGGGCTTCTTCAGGTTTTCCCTTTAAACTTTTTAAGAGCTCACTAAGTTGTTTTGGATGGATTTCCTCAACGTCCCCCTTTATTAAATAGCCAAAGCTATGCAAAAGATTGTTTAGTTCTGCCATCTTTTCCCCATCAGGTTTTTCGTGGGACCGGTAAAGAAAGGGGACCTCCATCCAGCTAAAATGTTCAGAAACTGTTTTATTTGTCAGTATCATGGCTTCTTCAATCATCTTATCTGCCAGGCCCTGCTCTCTTCTGTGTACTTCTATCGGCCATCCCTCATCATCCATTACAAAATATGGTTCATTGCTTCCAAAATCTATACCGCCTCTATCATCTCTATTTTTTATTAGAATTTTGCTTAAGTCCTCAAAGCATTCCAACTCTTTTCTTACTGGCTCCAGTTCTTTATTTTCTTTTCCCTCTAAAAATTCTGTTACATCATCATAAATAAGGCGATAAGAAGAAGCTAGTACCGAAGGAAAGATATCCGATGATAGGACCTTTCCCTTGCTATCAATATCCATTACAACAGAGAGACAGAGCTTGTCCTCATTAGGATTAAGAGAGCACAGCTCATTAGAAATCTCTTCTGGCAGCATGGGTATTACCCGGTCTACAAGGTAGACACTGCTGGCTCTTTTATAGGCCTCACGATCGAGGTAGGAACCTTCCTTCACATAATGGCTAACATCAGCAATATGTACACCCAGACGGTATCCTCCCTTATGCCTTTTGATACTGATGGCATCATCAAAATCCTTGGCATCAGGACCATCTATGGTAAAGACAAGATCTTCCACCCTTTTGCGCTGGCTAATCTCCTCCTGGGAGGGACTAGAAAATCTTTTGGCCTCCCTAATCACTTCCTTGGGAAAATGCACTGGTAGATCAAACTCTTCCACAACAAGCTTAAAGTCTAGTCCAGGACTATATAATTCGCCCAGCTTTTGAATGACCTTTCCTCTTAATTTTGTATTGCGACTTCCATAATCAATAATTTCTACTTGAACAATTTCACCGTCTATTGCTTTGTTTCTATTTTTCTTATCAACAAAAACGCTAAAGGCCAGTCGGCGATTAAGGGGGATAACAAAACCCTTGCTATGGTAGATCCCCATTACTGATTGGTGTTTTCTTTTGGTTATTTTAACGACTTTTCCTTCTTTGCGAGCCTTGCGATTGGAAGGAATAAGCTTTATAAGAACTTCATCGCCATCCATTGCATTAGAAAAATTTGAAGAGTGTACAAAGACATCCTCCTTGGACCCCTCATCATAAACAAAAAAGCCATAACTACTTCCAGGAATGGACATCTTCCCCGCTAAAAGACTCTTGCCCTTATGGGGAAAGTACCTTCCCTTTCTTGTTTTTCTTATTTGTCCTTTATTTTCTAGCTTTTCTAGCTCTAAGAGAAGTTCCTTTACATCTTCTATCTTTAGCGCCCTTTGTATTTCTTCCAGACTTTGAGATCTGTTCTTACTCTTTAGTAGTTCCAGGATTTGCATAAGACCTCCATCGCTTATCTTTATAAAAAGATTATCTCGTGATTCATTTTGGCCACCTTAGCTACCGTAGCATGGATAGAGCAATATTTTCCAGCAAGGCTGCAGGCCTTAGTAAATTTCTTTTCCTCTGTGACTCCCTTAGCTTCAATCACAAAATCAACCCTCTCAAGAGTTGCAATCTTAGCCTCTTTTTTCTTTCCATCAATTGTTATTGTTACTTCCTCATAATCTATTTTCATCTTCTCACAAAGTGACTCTAATGTGTAGTAGTAACAAGCACTTAGGGCTCCATAAAGAAGATCATAGGGCAGATACTGGCCCTCACCAGAGCCTAGAGGGATTTTTCCTCTGCCATTATCTATCCATTTTTCTGATCCATATTTTGATTTAATCGACATTTATTCCTCCTAGTAAATTGCTTTGTTTAAAATTTCTTTTAAACGATAATCATCATTTTTAAAAAAACTAAAATACCGCTGGACATGGTTTTCTCCAGGCTGAAAAGAAACATTTTCCTTAAAACTTTCATCTAATATAAGGGTGAAATCTAGTTTCACCATAATTAACAGCTCATCTTCATGCTCGATTGTGATCTCATGGACTTCTCCCCCTAAAACATGGGACAAAAAGCCTTCATTATAGCTTTTTGCATCCAAGGAAAAAGGCGCTAGAATTTCAAGCTGCCTTTGTAAATCCTGAGTGATTAGACTCTCATAATAATCTTCCACCACTCCAAGACACATCTCTTCTGGTTTTTCCTGGCTGCATGAACTCATAAGAAGTAAAAATATAAGCAATAAAACACGCATAGTTCCTCCACAAAAGTGAACAAGTCTAATTCTAGGCAGACTAGTTGCTGGACTCAGACAAGAAAAGAGTCAATCCCTTAGCTTTAGCCGGCAACCAATATTGCTCCGCCGACTTGGCCCTTCTTGCTAGCTGGCTTTTTAGTCTCTATTGGCTTTTAGGCTCCACAAAGCAATTTCATCTCTACCCACAAAAGTCTATACCCCATTCTTGTCTTCTTTCAACAAAAAAGGGGCTGCCCCCTAGATTGTTACTACTTTTTGCGCCTTTTGTATCATATCAAGAATCTCTTCCATGCTAGATATTCGGCCTACTCTCAGCTGCTTATTTAAATCAAAAAAGTTCACGCAGCTACCACAGGCCACAAGATCAACTCCTGCTTCTTCTAAAAAATGAAGAGCCTCTAAACATCCTCCTGCGCTAGTAAGAAGTTTAACTGCCCCATTATAAAAAATTATGGCTTCTGGTTTTATTGGACTGGCCCAGAGTTTTTTCACAAATGCGATAATTAATCTTTTTCCCAACTCCTGTGAGCCACTGCCCATGGTATCCTTGTTGATAATAATCACTTCTTTCATAGACCCTCCTCCTTCTAGCATACCATCACTTTATTGTATTTTAAAGCTTTTTTATGCCAAGGCTTGCTAGACTCTTTCCTCCGTAGGAACTAGCTATGATTGGTCCTTGGCAGGCTCTAGAGAAAAAGCCCTTTAGCTTTCCATTATAAACAAAAAGCCCTGTCATATGATTAAAGCTTTTCACCCCTTCTTCAAAACTTAAGATCTTGTTAGCAGGTAGGTCCGAAAAGGCCTGTATTAGGTATTCTTTTCCTACAAGCTTTTCTAAGGTGGCCTTCCACTCGCCTTCTTGCATATCACTACCTAGATAGATTCCTCTAGAGGCATAGGAATCAGTAGGTTTAAGAAGATATTTATTTTTTTCCTTAACAAAATGAGCATCAGAAGCTACCTTTTCATCTATTAAGGCCGTAAAGGGGATATGGTTTTCAATAAATTTTATTTGCTCTAGGGTAAAATGCTCCCTTGCCCCTGGATGGTGCAGGACAAAAAAGAGCATCTTATTATGGATAATCTGGCTGGCAATGGGGCCGACAAGCACTGTCTTAGCTGATTTTATGCCTTCTACAAAATTTGGCAACTCATCATAGATTTTAAGAAAATCCGAGGTGACAAGGCGCCTGTAAATATAGTCCAGC
>DASRNA010000211.1:0-4902 GCA_035647655.1 Clostridia bacterium
GTGCCATATAGAGGATAAATTCATCGGGGTTTGAAAGATCAAACAAAGCGTCCGCTTCTGCTTGATTATAAGCAGCAATGGCACAGGTGCCACAGGCTATGGACTCAGAAGCTAGATAAAGATTTTGGCAGACATGTCCTGCATCTAGGGCAATGACTTTTTGAGAGGCTTTATTATAGCGCCACTCTGTGCGATAGGGGATGGTAGACCAAAAAAATACGATAGGAGCCTTGGCAACAAAGGCTTGATCTAGTGCTGCCTCGGTGATTTTTTCTTCTAGGGCTTTAGGAGAGGATAAATAAACCAGGGCATGCTCTATAGGAAGATAGCGCCATAGGCCGCGCTTAAAAAGAACAGTGCCATCCCTACTGGCCAGGGGTTTAGTAAGGGCAAGATAGGTTTCTAGGCTGTGACGATTGCCTGCTGAGGGTGCACTGCGAAGGGTTCTTTTTGGATGGAACCTACGAATCCCCTGGGTTGCCCAAAGTAAATAAGAAAGTTCTTCTGCTATAAGGGCTTTCTTGCTAAATTTCCGATAGCTTCTTCTTTTTCGGATAAGTTCATCGAGGCTGCCCTGGGGCTTAATGACTTCTTCCCAGGGAGGAAGGGCTATCACAAGATCATCTTCTGAGACTTCCTTTTGTATGGCTGGCATGGGAATGCCTAGATTTTGATCGGTTTGTGAAAAATCTATTTCCATACGTATGTTGTCCATTAGATGTTTTCTTAGTTCAATTATTTCTTTTTTTGTTTTCATTCTACTTCCTTTCAAAAACTTTTGTCCTAAAATACAGACTTTCAAGTATAATTACTATAATAGCAGAAGTAAAAAAATAAAACAGACTAAAGGGATTAAAATCCAAATAACTTTTTGATTACTCTTACTAATTCATGCTTTTTGTCAGGGCTAGACAGACCATTTAGAAAGAAAGGGCTAAGATGTATAAACTAATAAAAAACGCAAAAATACTGACAATGGATAAGCAAAAACCCTATGCCCAGGCAGCTCTTGTTGCCAATGAATATTTTGCTTATGTTGGAAGTGAAAAAGGAGCAAGAGAGTTCTTAGCAGAAAGAGACCTTACTGCCCAGGAGTGGGACGCCAAGGGGCATACAGTTCTACCTGGATTTAATGATGCCCATCTGCACCTACTTCACTGCCTTAAAGCCAAAGACTCCGTTGATCTTTTTTCTTGCCAATCATTTAAAGAGCTGATGGCCACAATGAATGAGGCCTATGAAAACCATAATAAGGATTCTGGATCTTGGCTTATTGGGGAAGGCTGGAATCAAGATTACTTTAGCGATGAAAAACGTTTTCCCTTAGGGAAGGACCTAGACAAGATCTCAAGGGATATTCCCATCGTGATTATGCGGGCCTGCTTTCATATAGGAGTTCTTAATAGCAAGGCTATGGAGCTGATTGGAATAACAAAGGAAAAGGCCTCAGATCATTATGGATATATTGATGTGGATGAGAAGAAAAATCCCACTGGAGTGATAAGGGAATATGTTCTTGATAATATTAAGGCCAAGCTACCTTCTCCTAGTGTAGAAGACTTGGTTGAAAAACTTATAGACTTCCAAGAAGATTTATTTGAGCAAGGCATTACTTCTGTACAAAGCGATGATGTAAAATACCTGGCTGGGGAAAATTATCCTAGGTTTTGCTATTTGATGCGAGAAGCTGGGGAAAAGAAAAGATTAAAACTTCGCTATAGCTTGCAACTTTTAGTGGATAATAAAGAAGATATCGAGCAGTTTTTTGCCCTAGGCTTTGATAAAGACTTTGGAAATAGAAGATTTAAGATATCCTCTATAAAAATTCTAACTGATGGCTCCCTGGGGGCTCGTACTGCCTACTTAAGAAAGCCCTATAGTGATGATCCTTCGACAAGGGGGATTGCCCTTTATAAGCAAAATGAATTAAACCATATGGTATATAGTTGCCATAAGGAAAATATGCCAGTGGCCCTTCATGCCATAGGAGATGGAGCAATTGAGCAGTGTCTTGAGGCTATATCCTATGCCCAAGAACAGTTCCCTCATCTCCATCCTCGCCACGGTCTTGTTCACGCTCAAATTACCGATAAAGACCTCTTAAGACGCATAAAAAAGCTAAAGATTGGCCTCTATATTCAACCAATCTTTCTTCACTATGATATGCATATGGTTAAAAGTCGGGTTGGTGGGGCCTTGGCCCAAAGCTCCTATGCATGGAAGACTTGTCGAGATATGGGAATTCCTTGTGCCTATAGCACAGATGCCCCAGTAGAGCCCTTTAAGACCATGCCCAACCTATACTGTGCTGTAACAAGAAGGGACTTACAAGCTAGGGGCCCCTTTCTTCCAGAGGAAAAGGTTTCAGTGGAAGAGGCTCTAGAAGCCTACACTTTACTAGGGGCCTATATGACAGCAGAAGAAGAAGATAAAGGAAAGATCAAAGAAGGCTATTTGGCAGATTTTATTATACTAGACCGTTCTATTACTGAAGTTGAAAAGAAAGAGATTCTTGCTACAAGGGTAATGAAAACCTTTCTTGGTGGTCAAGTGGTTTATAAGAGAGGATAGATTCTTATTCATTTGTGTAAAAATCTTTAGAGAAAGTAGCCTCTATCTCTTTAAAATGCTAGCTTAGCCTTTATGGTATTATAAGATAGAAGAAAAAAAGGCAAGAGGAATATGCAACAAATGTTGCATAAGGTTTAAAAAACGCTAAAAGTGCAAGAAATCATATCTATTGCATCTAGTCTATGCTATACTACAGTCGATATCTTGTATCAGTTCAGCATTTAAATAAAGGCTTTTGATACAAACACTTTCGCGTTTTTTGGGAGGAATGTGATATGTATAATAAGGATAAAACAGAAGAATTAAAGGCAGGCTTGGCCCAATATAATAGTCAAGTTAAGAAGGCCATAGAACGATTTCCAGAAAGAAAAGAGACCTTCTACACTGGAAGCAAAGAAGAAGTAAACCGCCTCTATACACCACTAGATCTTGAGGGCAATGACTTTGATGCGTCCATTGGTTTTCCCGGCAGCTATCCCTATACAAGGGGCGTACAAGCCAATATGTACAGAGGACGCCTGTGGACTATGCGTATGTATGCTGGTTTTGCAACAGCCGAGGAATCCAATCGGCGCTATAAGTTTTTAGTAGAACAAGGTTCATCAGGTTTGAGTGTGGCCTTTGATTTGCCCACACAGATTGGATATGATTCTGATCACAGCCTTAGCGAGGGGGAAGTAGGTAAGGTAGGTGTTGCTATTGACTCCCTAGCGGATATGGAAATCCTCTTTGATGGGATTCCCTTGGACAAGGTTTCTACTTCTATGACTATAAATGCTCCAGCGGCCATACTCCTAGCCATGTATATTGCTGTAGCAGAAAAACAAGGAGTCAGTCCAGAAAAGCTTCGAGGGACAATTCAAAATGATATCTTGAAGGAGTATATTGCCAGGGGAACCTATATTTTCCCAACAGAACCTTCCATGCGTCTTATTACAGATATTTTTGCCTATTGCTCTGAACATGTTCCCCAGTGGAATACCATTAGCATTTCGGGCTATCATATAAGAGAAGCAGGAAGCACAGCGGCCCAAGAAGTTGGATTTACCCTAGCAGATGGCATTGCCTATGTGGAGGCAGCCCTAGAGGCTGGTCTTTCTATAGATTCCTTTGCTCCAAGACTTTCTTTTTTCTTTAATGCTCACAATGACCTTTTAGAAGAAGTGGCCAAATATCGCGCTGCAAGAAGACTTTGGGCAAAAATTATGAAGGAACGTTTTGCTGCTAAAAACCCAAAGAGCATGATGATGAAATTCCACACCCAAACAGCGGGAAGTACCCTAACAGCCCAACAAAGTGAAAATAATATAGCTCGTGTTACAATACAAACTCTTGCTGCCATTCTTGGAGGAAGCCAATCACTACACACCAATAGTAAGGATGAGGCCCTTGCCCTGCCAACAGAAGCGTCTGTGCAAACAGCCCTGCGCACTCAACAGATTGTAGCCCATGAATCAGGGGTTGCTAATACTGTGGATCCCTTGGCTGGAAGTTATTATATTGAAGCAAAGACAGATGAAATTGAAGCAGCAGCAAGGGAGTATATAGACCGAATTGATGAGCTTGGTGGAGCGGCTAAGGCAATTGACGATGGCTATATCCAAAGAGAAATAATGGAAGCGGCCTATAATTATCAAAAAGACATTGAAAATGAAGAGGCAATTGTGGTGGGGGTAAATAAGTACCAAGTAGAAGAAAACACCCCCCAAAATCTTCTTAGGGTTGATCCTCTTGTGGGAGAAAATCAAAAAGAAAAACTAGGCATCCTCCGCAAAGAGCGAGACCAAAAAGCAGTAGATCTTGCTCTAGCCAAGCTAAAAAAGGCAGCTCAGGGGAAAGAAAACACCATGCCCTTAATTTTGGAAGCGGTTAAAACCTACGCCACCCTAGGTGAAATTACAGATGTCTTAAGAGAAGTATTTGGCGAATATAAGCAAACTGTGATTATATAAGGAGAAAAAATGCAAAAACCTATTCGTGTTTTAGTGGGAAAACCAGGACTAGATGGTCATGACAGGGGGGCTAAGGTAATTGCCCGCGCCTTGCGTGATGCTGGAATGGAAGTAATTTATACAGGCCTGCGCCAAACGGCAGAACAAATTGTACATGCAGCCATTCAAGAAGATGTAGACTGTGTTGCCGTAAGTATTTTAAGTGGCGCTCATAATACACTACTACCAAAAATCAGTAAACTTTTAAAAGAAGAGGGTGGAGAAGATATTCTTTTTGTTGCCGGTGGGGTTATTCCAGAAGTTGATATTCCCTTTTTAAAAGAAGAAGGAGTAAAGGGAATTTTTACACCGGGAACCCCTACAAAAGTCAGTATTGATT
>DASRNA010000212.1:0-4564 GCA_035647655.1 Clostridia bacterium
AAAATATATAAGAAAAAATGATTATAAGCATTGTTTCAGATAAGAGAAAATCAAAAACCAATAAGCCTGGTGTTTGTCCAAAAAGAGTGAACATTGCCAATAAAAAAAGTGATGCATAGGATTTTTTGATTGTTCCAAAGGTCCACCAAGTTACTGTTAAGAATAAGGCAGCTAATACAATACTTTGATTTACTGTTAAGCCCATTGGCCTTATAAATAAAATAAGAAGTGGAATGATTAATGTTTTAATAAAGTTCTTCACATATTCCTCCTACTAAGTTCTTGCCTAGTCTGTAAAGATAAGTGATGGTGATTGTACTCTATGTGAATAAGGCTAAAACGTATTTTTAGCTCAGTGCAGCAGGGAAGCTCCTATAGGTGTGTAAAAGAAAAAGACCAGGGGTGACTTACCTAAGCCAAATACATTTTATGTTAAAACAAGAAAAAACTCAAAGTATAATCGGAAAATTAGATAAAAAGAGTCCTTAAAAGCACTTTGGCTATACTTTTTATACTTAGCTTGGGAACTAGAAGTCAAAGATGGAAGAAAAAGATAGTAGATGAAAGCAAGTAGGGAAAAGGTGAAAGTGAAACTAATTAAAAAGTGCTTAGGTGGAGCATTATGTAAGGGGTGATTTAATTAGAGGAGACCAGGAGGCTTGTTCCCTATCTTTTTTGTTCATTATATGCTAAAGTGGTAAGGAAATAAATAGGAAAATAGGCCTATTAAATATATTTGGGAGGTAGTATGATAGGGTTTTTCCCCTCAAAACTGCTCTTAGGTCCCATGGCGGGAGTTACGGACTATGCCTTTAGGCGCCTACTTCGAGAAATGGGTCTTGAGTACAGTGTTAGCGAGATGATTAGTGCCAAGGGTCTATGCTATGGTAATGATAAAACCATCCTTTATGCTAGAGCCCATAAAACCGACCACCCACTAGCCCTTCAGCTTTTTGGAAGTGAAGTAGAATTTATGCTAAAGGCAGCTCTTTATTTAGAAAAACATTTTGAGTATGAAGTGCTAGATATCAATATGGGTTGTCCGGTAAAAAAAATCGTGAAAAATGGCGATGGCTCAGCCCTAATGAAGGACACCAAGCTGGCTATGGAGATTGTTTATAAATTAGCGGAAAACACTAGCAAACCCGTTAGTGTGAAAATTAGAACTGGCATTAATGAAGAAAGAAAAAACTGTGTAGAATTTGCCAAGGCAATGGAAAAAGCCGGTGCCTCTATGGTGGTTGTTCATGGTAGAACTGCAAGTCAAATGTATAGCGGTAGAGCAAACTGGAATGATATTGGCAGAGTCAAACAAGCCCTTGAGGTTCCAGTAATAGGAAATGGTGATATTGACTCATTAGAGGAAGGTCTTAATAGGATAAAGGACTATGATGTTGATGGGGTTATGATTGCAAGAGCACTGCGAGGAAATCCCTTTTTAGTGCGGGACTATAAAAATTACTTTACTGAGGGCAAATTACCAGAAGAAGTTTCTATCAAGGAACGTTTTTCAACTATGCAGACCCATCTCCAGTATCTTATCGAAGAGAGGGGAGAGACAAATGGCACAGCCGCTTTTAGAAAGCACGGACTTTGGTATATTAGAGATTTTCCAGGCAGTGCAAAAATCCGTGATAAACTGGCCCATTTAAAAAAGGCTGAAGACTTGCAAGAGATAATATCAACTGTTCTTGACAGATAAGAATTGATGACATAAAATTTAATATATTTTAGTGGAGGTAGAGAGTGAAGGAAACTATTTTAACCCAATCAGGTTTAGAGAAAATCGAAAAAGAGCTAGAAGAGCTAAAGGTTTACAAGCGCAAAGAAATAGCAGAAAGAATCAAAGAAGCAAGAAGTTTTGGTGATATCTCAGAAAATGCAGAATATGATGAAGCTAAAAATGCACAAGCTGAACTAGAACTTGAAATAGAAAAGCTTGAGAATTTAATTAAATTTTCGAGGATTATCGATGAAAAAGATATTCCAGAAGATATCGTTTTTATTGGTCATAAGATAAAACTCCGCAATATGGAAACCAAAAAAGATGAAGAATACCTTATAGTGGGAAATCGGGAATCAAATCCCTTTGAATCAAAAATTTCCCATGAATCCCCCTTGGGTAAAGCGCTTATAGGTAAAAAGAAGGGTGATGTAGTAACTGTGCATCTTCCGGCAGGACTTGTTCGTTATAAAATTAAAAACATGGGCAAACACAACCAGAATCAACTATAAATTGTAAAGGAAGGAAGGCCATGACCCAAGAAACAGATCTTCGACAAATACGCATTGATAAATTGAACAAACTAAAGGAAAAGGGAAAAAACCCCTTTCTTCAAGAAAGCTATGACCAAGATAGCTTTGCTAAAGATATACTAGCTAACTATACAGAATATGAGGGTAAAACCGTTGCCATTGCAGGCAGGCTAATGCAAAAACGGCTAATGGGCAAGGCTGCCTTTATAAATATTCAAGACTCCACCGATCGCATACAAATTTATGTAAGAAAAGATGACATAGGCGAGGAACTATTTGATGAATTCAAGGCCTATGATATTGGAGATATATTAGGAATTAAAGGAAGCGTCTTTCGGACAAAAAAAGAGGAGATTTCTATCAAGGCAGAAGAAATCACTCTTTTAACCAAGTCCCTTTTTACTTTGCCCGAAAAGCACCATGGCCTCAAAGATCCAGAACTGCGATATCGTCAGCGTTATGTAGACCTTATTATGAATCCGGAAGTCAAAGAAACCTTTATTAAACGGAATCGAATCATCCGAGGGATAAGAACTTTTCTTGATGAGAGAAATTACCTTGAGGTGGAGACCCCGATTCTGGATACTGTAGCAGGTGGAGCAAATGCCCGCCCTTTTAAAACCTACCATAATACCCTGGGTATGGATATGCAGTTAAGGATAGCCAATGAACTTTATTTAAAAAGGCTCATTGTTGGTGGCTTTGATAGAGTATATGAAATGGGAAAGATGTTTCGTAATGAAGGAATTTCAACCAGACACAATCCAGAATTTACAAATATAGAGCTCTATGCTGCCTATGAGGATAATGCCTATGTTATGAAACTCACTGAGGATCTTGTAGAGTATCTAGCTCTTGAACTTTATGGAACAACGGAGCTCAACTATCAAGGTAGAACAATTGATGTTAAAACACCTTGGCGACGAGTGTCTATGCATAAATTCGTAGAAGAAAAAACAGGCGTTGATTTTTATAGCTTTAGCGACTTAGAAAAAGCCAAGGATGTGGCAAAAAACAAGCTTCATTTGGAATTGGAACCCTATGCTAAGATAGGTCATATTATTGAAGCAGCCTTTGAAGAGTACTGCGAGGCAGATCTTATTCAGCCAACGATGGTAATGCACCATCCTACTGAAATCTCTCCGCTTTCTAAGAGAAACCCTGATGATCCTCGTTATACAAATCGCTTTGAAGCCTTTGCCAATGGCTGGGAAATCGCAAACGGTTTTAGTGAGCTTAATGACCCCCTTGATCAGCGTAAGCGCTTTGAAGATCAGATGAAGCAGGGTGAAAAGGGTGATGAAGAAAGCCATCCTATGGATGAAGACTTTATTCAGGCCCTAGAAGTGGGACTACCTCCTACAGGAGGATTGGGTATTGGGGTAGATCGTTTGATTATGATTCTTACAAACTCTCCTTCTATTAGAGATGTTATCTTTTTCCCAACAATGAAGCCCCTATCAACAGACGAATAATAATAACTCTATGAGGAAAGCCTTAGTTGGACTTTCCTCATTTTTATTCTTTTAACGCTCTTTTAGGGATTTTCTTCTTATATAAACTTTCTTTTTAATTAGAAGATACTTCAACTTAAAAGGTGCTGGAGTGATTGGCCAGTATTTTTTTTATCTTCTAAAGCGCTTATTTCATGGATTTTCATAGATTGGAGTCGCTTTCTACCAATAAAACAAAATAAAAGACTTGCCTTCTTAGCCCCTGGGATATAATATATATAGTGTACTCATATTAATTAGATACTATATCTTGTGTTTGGAGGGATTTATGTTGCGAGTTGAAAAACGTGAAGGCTATAAAGTAGAGTTTGATAAAACAAAGATCAGCTCTGCTATTCAAAAAGCCATGGCAGAGACAGAAAAAGGAATCGATGCCACTCTTGCTGATGAAATTAGCGAGAATATCGAGGATATGGTGAGAAATTCTGGACGGATTATATCCGTGGATGAAATTCAAAACCTAGTGGAAGAAAAACTAATGGGAAGCGTAAGAAAAGATGTGGCAAAACGCTATATTATTTACCGTAATGAAAAAGACAAAACCCGCCCTTTGCGTAAGCGAAAAGGAGAAGGTGGTGAGGTTCTAAGTGAGGTTTTCCTTAGAAAATACAAACATGCCCCTTCCCCCATGAACCAATTGGGTAACTTTGTTTATTACAGAACATATTCACGGTGGATTCCCCATGAAAAAAGAAGGGAAAACTGGTGGGAAACTGTCAAAAGGGCAGTAGAGTACAACTGTACATTGGTACCCACAACAACCAGTGAAGCCGAAGAACTTTTTGATAATATAT
>DASRNA010000213.1:0-2445 GCA_035647655.1 Clostridia bacterium
GATCAATGCATGCCTGCGGTCACGATGGGCATATAGCCATTGGGCTTAACTTTGCCAAGTGGCTTGTAAATAATCAGGACTCACTAAAGGGAAAGTTTGTTTTAATCTTCCAACCAGCAGAAGAGGGGGTTCGTGGGGCCAAAAGCATGGTAGAAGCTGGCGTGGTAGATGGTGTTGACTATCTTCTTGCAGGCCATATTGGAAGTGGATCAGGAAAAAATGTTCTAGGGGTTGGTTCCCAAGGCTTCTTTGCTACTAGCAAAATGGATATCTACTTTGAAGGTGTGCCTTCCCACGCTGCAGGAAGCCCAGAACATGGAAGAAATGCCCTATTAGCAGCAGCAAGCTGTGCACTCAATCTATATACCCTCACCCAATTTAGTGCTGGCATGAGTAGACTCAATGTGGGCGTTCTAAGAGCGGGATCTTCACGCAATATTATTGCCAATAAGGCCATGATGCAAATTGAAACCCGCGGAGAAAACCAAATAGTAAATGATATGCTCAGGGAAAAAGTAAATTACGCCATCGAGGGAGCAGCAAAATCCTTTGGTGTTGACTACCGTATAAAGCTCGCTGGAGGAGCACCCTCCTATACAGTAAAAGATCCAGCTTTTATTAAAAGTGTTGCCACAGCCCTCTCAGAAAAAGGATTTGCTACCGATACAAATATTGCCATTGGTGGTTCTGAGGATGTAACCTATATGATGAACGAGGTAGAAAATGGCGGAGGAAAAGCCATTCACTTTATTTTTGGAACCCATATAAAAGCACAGGCCCACCACCATAAATTCGACTTTGATGAGGAGGTCCTGGACTTTGCTACTAGATCACTAGCAGAAACGGTTAAATACCTTATCGGCTAGTAAAAAAGACCCTCTAATAAAAAGATCCCCCTAAGTTGGACTAGAATCCAAGCTAGGGGGTCTTTTAACTTTATTTAGGCATCCTCTAAAAAATCCATCGCCGCCAGACAAAGGGTTTTCATTCCAATTGGAATGGACCTTTCATCCACAATAAGATGGGGATTATGCAGTAGGGCTTTCCTTTTATTTATTTCTGATTCCATACCAAGCCAGTAATAAACAGAGGGAACCCTCTTGGAAAACTCGGAAAAATCTTCTCCTCCAGAAGAAGGCTCCTCGGGAATAAGTACATTTTCCTCTCCTAAATTTTCTTTAAATAAGTCAATCACTTCTTTTGTCATCTTAGGATCATTTATTGTATTTGTATAGCCCTCAACATAGTCAATCTCACAGCTACAATCCAGGGCCTGGGCAATCTTGCTTGCAACTTCTTTGATTCTTTTGGGCATAAGTTTTGATACTTGCGGGTGGAAGGTTCGCACTGTACCCTCCATAAGCACCTGATCACAAATTACATTATAACGACTTCCTCCATGAATGGTACCTAGGGTAATAACAGCACTTTCCATGGGTGGAACATTGCGACTTACAATGCTTTGAAGGTTGCTGACAATCTGAGCTGCTGCGACAATAGCATCATTTCCCTTATGTGGTTCTGATGCGTGGGCTGATTTTCCCTTAACAGTAAGATAAATTCGGTCGGACTTAGCACTCATTACCCCAGGACGCAGGGCTACTTGGCCCAGTGGGATATTTTTAATATGCAGTGCCATGGCTCCATCTACCTTGGGATTGTCTAAGACCCCATCTTCTATCATATAACGAGCTCCACCAGTGGGATTTGACTCTTCAGCTGGCTGGAACACAAATTTTATATTCCCCTGGATTTGATCTTTAAGTTCACTTAGAACCTTGGCTACGCCAAGAAGGATGGCTGTGTGAACATCATGTCCACAGGCATGCATCTTCCCCGCCTCTTTCGATGCAAAACTTAAATCTGTTTGCTCTTGAATAGGAAGAGCATCCATATCTGCACGAAGCAGCAGGGTCCTTCCTTCTTTTTTTCCTCTTAAGATTCCTACAACACCCATTTTTCCTATCCCATCATGGACTTCAAGACCCAGCCCTCTTAACTCTTTTTTTACAAGCCCAGAAGTTCTTACTTCTTCCATGCCCAGTTCGGGATGCTGGTGGATGTCTCTACGTATGGCTATGATTTCATCTTTATGCTTATCGATTAACCCATCAATTTTTTTCTTCATTTATTCTCCTCCTGAGTTTAAGGCCAAATGACTAGTTAAAAATTATTACTAGAAGATTTGGCTAATAGGTAGCTTATTACGATGATACTATAAGAGCTCCTAAGTCACAATCTTATCGTAAAAGCTCCTTGATATGTTCTTAATAGTAACTAGACCACCCCTCACATCGTTTTCTCTCCCCTATTCAGCAGAAAATAAGTGGACCTCTTAGGTTTTTTAAAGAAAATTTATAAAAACAAAGTGGAAATAGCCTCTGTCTTTATTACAATATACATATCTTTATCGTTTAGCGAATGGCGTTCTTTTTTCATTTATTG
>DASRNA010000214.1:0-6519 GCA_035647655.1 Clostridia bacterium
CAAGAGGTCCTTGCCCTGATTATATAATAGTGGGCCTTGGCCTCAATCTTTATAGGCCAGAGGAGGGCTTTCCACAGGAACTAAATTTAGCAGGAGCCCTATTAGAAAAAAAACAAGAAGGCTTGTTAAACCTTCTTGTAAAGCAAATACTGGTAGAATTCTGGCCTTTTTATGATCAATTAGACCAAAGGCACTTCCTCGAGGAGTATCGCAGTCGAAACCTTGTACTAGGCAAAGAAGTAACCATACTTTCCAAAAAGCCTTGGACTGGTCGGGCCATAGAAATTGATGACTCCTGCCATCTTATTGTAGAAGATAGTAAGGGCCAACACCATAAACTTAATTCCGGTGAACTTAGCATTAAAGTAGGAGCAGATGATTGATCTAGATTATCTGCTTTTTTTGTAGGCCAAAGTAAGGTTGTCTCCATGTTTTACAAAAATCATAAGAACAAAGGCCAAAATAAAAGCCACAATAGAGTAAGCAAAAAGTGTGGTATAGTCCTGGGTTAAATCTCTAATCCAACCAAATAAAATAGGGGATGCAATAGAGGCACTAAAGGAAAAGAAATAGTAGTAGCCTGTAAAGGACCCTAGGCTTTCTTCGGTAGTCATTTCAACA
This sequence comes from Clostridia bacterium, assembly GCA_035647655.1. Lineage (GTDB taxonomy): Bacteria > Bacillota > Clostridia > Peptostreptococcales > Acidaminobacteraceae > DTU036. The sequence goes on from DASRNA010000214.1 coordinate 622, forward strand.
ACCATGGGTAGGGAATTGATATTAATACAAGCCCAAAAAAGACCACCACCAATTAAAAGAACAGTAATTAAAGTAGTGTTTTGCACAAAGAGCATGGGGATAAACATTACAATAATACCAACCAAACCTGTCAAAATTACAGGCTTTCTACCAAACTTCTCAGCAAGAATTCCTGAAGGAAGGGCAAAGACCAAAAAAGCAAGGGAGAAGCTGGCCAAGGTCATAGCCGCACTTCCACTACTCATTCCCAGGGTATTGGTAGCATAAAGGGTAAAAAAAGTTTCTACTGCATTAAAGCCACTAAACCAGAAGAAGATAGCCCCAAGTAAAAACAAAAGGCTTTTTTTCTCTGCCCCTTCTAACTTTTTTAAGGGAGCAAAAAAATGCTTGTCTTTTTTGCTTGAGTCACTTTCTTTAGCTGAAAGATCAATGGTTCCAAGTCCGTGACTTTGTGCCTGGTCTAGAAGTTTTCTTTCTCTGGGATTTAATTTATCCCCTCGAGCATTTCGAAAGACAAGTCCCACAGGCTCTCTTACAAAAGCAATAAGAGTAAGCAGGGAAACAAACATAACAAAGGTGGCAAAAAGAAAGGGTAGAGATAAATCCGGACTTCTTTTTGCAAGAAGACCCCCCAGCAAAAAGGCTGTGATAGATCCAATGCCTCCCATTAGGTTGATTACACCATTGGCCTTACTACGCAAAGGCTTTGGGGTAACATCTGGCATCAGGGCTATAACCGGAGCCCGCCACAAACTCATTAGGATATTAAATGTGATAATAACAAGCATCATAGAAACAAGAGTATACATTTTAGGAATAAAGGAAAAAGCAATGGCAGATAAAGGTAGGCCCACCATAATCCATGGCATGCGCCTTCCTCTAGCAGTGACAGTTTTATCGCTTACAGAACCTACTAGGGGCTGGAAAATTACACCAAAAAAATTATCAATGGTCATAATCAGTCCGATACTGGTTGTAGTAAGTAAAAACCGCTCTTGAAGGAGCAAAGGAACAAAGGAATTGTAAATTGCCCAGACAAGAGAAGAGGCAAAAAACCCAAAGCCAATTAGGCTTGTGTTTTGATAGTTTAGTTTCATTTCTTTTTTCATAGAAACTCCTTTCTATGGGATAGTATAACATTTTATTTTTATAAATACAGTAATTTTGGCAATAAAAAACCGGGACTGATTATTAGTCCCGGTAGCAAAGAAATTAATATCTAAAAATGGCTCCCACACCCATGGGAAAAGGCGTGATGGATTCATCAATAAGTACTACCTCTCCATCAGTAGTTAGCACATTTTGCACTAGCTTATCTGCTTCCTCTTCAATCAAGCCCCCCATATCTTCTGCTATAAAGAGGGTCTCGATTCTACCACTAGGGGCTTGGTGGATAACAAGGGACTCATTATCAGTTCCCCTATCTCGAGCCACTTCATCATTTAAATTCAAGAGGTGATTTTCCACTTCTTCTTTATACTGGGGAAGCAAAATATCTTTAAGCTTGCCATAAATTTGGTTGGTTTGTAAAGACCCAAGGGGTTTGTCAATTAGTCGAAGTATATCTAATCTATCCTTACTGTAGTCACTAAAGACTGAGAGAACTTCAGTTGTACCAAAAACAAGCAGGGGAGCATCATCTTCTAGGAAATTTGCGAGCTTTTTAATTACATATCGAAAATATTTTTCTGTTTCTATTCTATCAAGTCCGGGCTTAGAGGCCCTTTCTGAGTAGTAATTGGTGCTTTGAATGTCTTGGTCATCAAAGAGTTCATCAAAACTTTGCTCAATTCCTGGGGTTTCAACTTCCACTACACCTTCATGACTGCCGAAGTAGAGCTTGAATCTATCCTTTGATATATCTAATATATAAGATTCATTGATAAACTCATAATAGTTTAATAGGGGCAAGAGATGGAAACGTTCCCCTACAACTAAACGTTCGGGAATAGTACCTACGAGCTTAAAAACCAATGTTTCTTCTTCATTAATTAATAGGGCTAAGCCATCGGTGGCATGGGCCCAAAACATAAGGTCTTGGTAGAGATTTTCTGCCTCCTTAAGGAAAGTCGAAGGGTTTTTCATCTCAAACTTCTCTTCCAATTCTTTTTCTGCCTGATTGATCAGATTTTTAAAACGGATCCGGTCTTGCTTATTTTCCGGGGCTTTCCTATGGGTGGGCAAATAAATACTTACATTGATACCACCATTTACTTCTGCCAATTCTCGGATGTTAATATTAGCCATCTAATCCTCCTTCTTTGTTTTAAGCTTCCTTGCTACTTATCTTCTATTATACCCTTTAAGGGTAGAAATTCCCTTTATCAGAGGTAATTTGTTATTTAAGCTTTTAGTAGGAAGAAATTCGAAATTAATTTAATCCTACTTTCTAATTCTATTATAGAACAAATACGATAACAATTCACAAATGTTATAAAAATATCAGTATCTTTTCTTTACAAAGGCCAGACCCTCTAGGAGGACTTTTTAAAAGATGAAATTCTAGCAAGAGTGATTTACAACTTGCAATAAGAAGAAAAAAGGGGCTTATCTTCTTCTTTATAAAATAAAAGTCTATTGGAATATTTTTTTAAAAGATTGATTTGAATCAAGGTTTAATCCCCGGTAACTAGCTATGATATACCTATAGAGATTAAGTAGTCTATATAGCAATAACTAGCACTGCTGATTAGGCTAAGAACTAGACCATAGTGAGTAAAAAAAAGAGAGTCTTCTTACTAACAAATATAGTTAAAGAAAAAAAGAAAGGACAATAATAATGAAAAACTCAGAAATTTTAAAAGAAATGATTAAAAAGCTCCACAAGGGAGCCAGTGTAGATGATCTTAAGGGAGAATTTAGAAAGCATTTTAAGGATGTGCCGGCCCAGGAAATAGCTGATGCAGAAAAAGAACTTATGGAGGAGGGCTACACCGTAGAAGAAATCCAATCACTTTGTGATGTCCATGCCAGCTTGTTTGAAAATCGTGTTCAAATTGAGGTTAAATCAAAAGAGCTAGGCCATCCCCTCCATATTTTTAAAGAAGAAAACAAGGGCCTACTTGACTTTCTTGCTAATAAGTTTGATCCCTTATTTGAAGACTATAAAAAAGATCCCCAGGGCAAAAAGGACAGCATGCTTTATGGACTAAAAGAACTTTCAAAAGTAGATACCCACTATAGTAGAAAAGAAAATCTTCTTTTCCCCTTTTTAGAAAAAGCTGGTGTTACAGCACCTCCTAAGGTAATGTGGGGTGTTGATGATGAGATAAGAGCCTTCTTAAAGGAAGCACTCGCAGCTGTTAAGGAAGAAAACGTTGAAAATGCAACAAAGTCGGTGATAAGTGCCAGAGAACAAATAAAATCGATGATTACGAAAGAAAATGATATTCTTATGCCCCTTCTTTCTAAGCATGTGGATGATGAGGGCTGGAAACTAGTAGCCCAGGAAAGCCTACACTTTGGCTATGTATTTACCGGAGACAGAGAAAACGCAAGTCCCTCTGATGCAGCCGCTTGGCTAAAAAAAGGGTCCACAGTAACTCAGCCAAGAAATGATGCCCCCATCCAGCTAGCCAGTGGTTTCTTTACGGTAAATGAACTCACCACACTTTTTAATACCCTACCTTGTGATATTACCTTTGTTGGCGCCGATGATAAGGTGCATTATTTTAGTGAATCTAAGGATAGGGTCTTTCCAAGAACCCGCACAATTATTGGACGAGATGTAGAGGATTGCCATCCACCAAAAAGTCTTGATAGGGTAAGTGATATTGTCGATGACTTTAAAGCGGGTAAAAAAGATACAGAGTCATTCTGGATTAAGATGGGAGAAAAATTTATTCTAATTAGGTACTACGCCCTGAGAGATGAAGAGGGCAGCTATCTTGGGGTCTTAGAAGTATCTGAAGATATCGCACCCCTTAGAGCCCTTGAAGGGGAGAAAAGACTCTAAGGTAAGACACCTTTAAATAAATTAGTAGAGGTAGTAGATAAAAAAGCTGGTATAAATACCGGCTTTTTTACATTAGGCCAGGACAAAAACCTGGTGGACTAAGACTGCTCTAGTAGAAAAACTTAGGGTCTATAGAAGTAAAGGAAAAGATTTTCTCTTGATTATTATTAGAGGCAGCACTGGCCCCTGCTATTTCCTAAATTATTATAGCAAGGCTAAGATCTGCCCTTAGTTTTTGACGCATTATGTGGTAATCTAACACTATAAATAGATCTTAAGAGGCTAGGACCTTTACTTATACTAGGAGGACACAAAAAACAGTAACACGTTCTGGTTAATTTATTGACAAGGCATAAACTAACTGTTAGCGTAGGTATATGCATAATAATGAACAGGATAAAAAAGGAGCTAATTATGAATAAAAAAAGATGGATTGCCGTGGCTTTATCAGTTCTTGTCTTTATTTCTTCCTTTGTCGTATCTTCTAAAGGAAAATCAAAAATCATAGAAAAAGAAACTACATCCCTTTTAAAAGAACTTATGAGCGAGGAATTATCTAAAACTGTACTGCGCCCTGGAAATGCAAATCAGCGCATAGCTGTCTTACATATTCGAGGTACAATTTTAAATATGGAAGGAAACTGGCTAAACGCTTCGCAGTACAATCACAATCTCACCATAAATTCACTTGATTCCATAAGAAATGATGAAACAGTCAAGGGGATTATTATCCGCATAGATAGTCCTGGTGGTGGAGTATACGAAAGCGCCCAGCTAAGTGATAAGATAGGCGAAATAAAAAGGACAAGAAATATTCCAGTTTATGTAGTTATGGAAAGCATGGCAGCGAGTGGGGGCTACTATATAGCGGCAGGGGCTGATCAAATCTATGCAACAGAAGAAACCTTGACTGGCTCCATTGGTGTAATTATGTCTGGGATGAACTATTCTGGACTGATGGACAAATTAGGTGTGGAAGATATGACAATTAAAAGCGGGGAAATGAAGGATGTAGGTTCCCTTACCCGTGAGACGACAAAAAAAGATTTAGAAGTATTGCAAGAACTAGTAGACAATATGTATGAGCGCTTTGTTGATGTAGTGGTAGAGGGTAGAGACATGGATAGGGCAAAAGTGTATAAACTAGCTGATGGTAGGATTTACGATGGAGCCCAGGCTAAAAATAATGGTCTTGTTGATAAACTAGGCTATTATGATGAGGCTTTAGCCGATTTTGAGAAGGCCTATGGTTTGCAAGAAGCGGAAGTCTTTAGCTATGACAATATGGGTCTAGATAAAATCAGTCAACTCTTTATGAAAAGTGCAAATTTATTTAATCCAAGAAAAGAAATAAATGTAGGAAACATTGAGCTACCAGCAAGCTGGAAAGAAAGTTCTGGATTTATGTATATCTATGGAGGCTATTAGTATGGAAAAATATCATAACTACCCATCAATAGTATATGCAGGCTTTTGGATAAGATTTTTTGCCTATTGTACGGATCTTATTATGATTGGAAGCCTTAATAGGATGCTACTTTTCTTTCTTGAGGAGGGAAGAGTTAAAACGATAGCTAGCCTAGGGGTATTTCTACTTTACTTTCTGCTAATGACAAAGCTTAATAATGGGCAAACTATAGGGAAGATGATCTTTGGTCTTCGTCTAGTAAGCTTTAGCCAGGAAAAACTAAGCTGGACAACAGTAGTGGTAAGGGAAATCTTTGGACGATACTTGCTTAAAAGCTATGCAATAATTTATCTTATCACTGCCTTTTCAGAAAAAAAGCAGCATGGGATAGATATGCTCCTTGATACAACGGTAATTTCAGAAAATAGCTTGCAACTATATAAAGAAATACCAATAAATATAGGAGAAGAGGTAAAAAGGGAAGAACTTGCGGCTTATTAGAAGCTAAAGAGACTCATGCTAGTAGATACTAAAT
>DASRNA010000215.1:0-2152 GCA_035647655.1 Clostridia bacterium
ATTTTACTTTTATCGCCCTAGATTATCTTAGGCTTAAAGAAAAATTAATTACCAGCAACTTCCACTCTAACTTTTTTGTTCTTTATTTTCTTTCCATCTAAGCTTTTAATGGTTTGATCCATATAATCTTTAGGAATTTCTACAAAGGAAAAGTTTTTCATAATGGCAATATCCCCAATAAGATGTGAGGGTATATCGCTCTCACTCTTAATTGCAGCAAAGACAGCTGCAGGGTTAAGTCCATCTCTTTCACCCTTATCAATAAAAATCCGACTACCTTTGCGTCTAGATCTTTTAGGGTTTTTGCCTCTTTTTGGGCTTTTGTCTCTTGATGATCTGGTTGATCTTGGCATTACGTACTTTTTGCCATAATCTACCCTATCTAGTTTTTCATAGTCTCTCATTTTTTGATTTTCATCAAATAGCTTCATCATTGCTGCTGCTATTTCCACAGGACCATATTCTTCCTGGAGTAAGCTATCAACAATTGAATTATATTTCTTAAGGTTTTCTTTCTTTTCTAACTGCTCAACCAAGGCATCCTTTAAGTGATCCTTCTTGGTTTCTCGCATATCATCAATGGTAGGAAGTTCCATATATTCCATTTTTGCCTTGGTGTATTTGATGATTTCTTGCAGTTTATGGGCGTCTCTTCCTACAACAAAGGTAAATGATTTGCCTTCCTTGCCCGCCCTGGCCGTACGGCCAATTCTGTGGACATAGTATTCTTCATCCTGGGGCAAATCGTAGTTTACAACGATATCAACATTCCCCACATCGATTCCTCGAGCCGCTACATCTGTAGCCACCAGTATATCGATTGTCCCTTTACGGAATTTATTCATTACCATATCTCTTTGGTTTTGTTTTAAATCACCGTGAAGAGCATCTGCACTATATCCTCTAGAGCTTAGCTCACCAACTAAGTTATCAACCATTCTCTTTGTATTACAGAAAACAATGGCCAGCTCTGGCTCATTGATATCAATAATTCTACTTAAAATTTCCGTTTTCATCTGGCCAGTCATTTCCAGATAATGTTGCTGAATGTTTTCAACAATGAGTTCCTTGTGTTTTACCCTAATTATAAGAGGCTCTTTTTGGTACAACTTAGAAAAGTTTTGAATGTCGCTGCCCATGGTTGCTGAAAAGAAACAGGTTTGTTTATTTTCATTGGTTTGGTCCATGATTGTTTTCATATCATCCCTAAAACCCATAGCAAACATCTCATCTGCTTCGTCTAAGACTACCATCTTTAAGTTGTCTAATTTAAGGCTTTTTCTTCGTAAGTGGTCCATAAGACGGCCTGGGGTGCCTACTACGATCTGGACTCCCCTTTTTAGGGCCTTTAGTTGTCTTCTAATATCAGCTCCACCATAGACTGGTAGGACCTGGACACCGCTTTTGTACTTGCCCAGTTCTGCTAGTTCGTTGGATACTTGTATGGCTAGTTCTCTGGTTGGTACTAAAACAAGTCCCTGGACTTGTCCACCTTTATTTATCAGCTCTAGCATAGGTATGCCAAAGGCTGCCGTTTTCCCTGTTCCTGTTTGTGCCTGTCCGATAATGTCTTTTCCTTCTAACAAAGGCTCAATACTACTAGCCTGTATGGGGCTTGTTTCTTCAAATCCCATTCCCTTGATTCCCTTTAATATCTCTTTAGATAGGGAAAATTCTTCAAATCTCAATATGTCTCCTCTTTCACATAAAAAAAACCGAGACGAACTCGGTTTCCAAGTTTTATATCTTTTCAAACATTCTAACACATCCCTTGACAAATAGCAAAGATTCAACCTTATAGAGATGAATTCATTTTTGTCACACTCCTGCTTTTACCATAGATGCCTTTTTAATCCTAAGCAGCTAATCTTTTACTCGAATCGATCTAGGAGGGAAAATGTCAATTAAAAAACGACTGCCTTATGTAAAGCCCTCCCCTGTTTTTTTGGGAGAAATTTTTTAGTCCTATCTGCCTATTGATTACAGCAAAGAATGAACAATGAGAACTTATAAAAAAAGCCCTAGTTACCCTAGGGATTTCTAGGGCTCATATTAGGTCAATTTATTTTAAAGATATCATAAAGATGCTTTCTTTTTACCGCGTCGTTTTCGGATCATAAAATTCTTTTTTTCTGATCTCATAGGCTTGCAT
>DASRNA010000216.1:0-2575 GCA_035647655.1 Clostridia bacterium
CTTTGATTATATCAAAGTCTATTTAAGAGCTCTCTTGCGTGATAAAGAAAAAAACCCTCCTAGTGGTAGTGTGTGCGCCTCTGGTGAGACAATAAGGTCCATGGAAGATTTTTTATCAAAGCTTTCACTGAGGGTCTATTATAAGGGAAGGCCTATTTATGATCTTTCTGCCAAGGAGCTAGAAAGGCTAGAAGAAAACATCTACCTTGGGACACTTAAAAAAGGCGAGTCCATTAAATTACAGGTTGAATTAGAAGTACCCCTTGAACTAGGAAATAAGTATATGGAGCGCATAGCAGAGGTAGATTGGGTTTTTCTTGTAGAAGCCTTTGATAAAGACGGTAGTCAAGAAACCATTTCTAATAGAGATGCTTTAATACAAACAGGTCAAAAAACCAGTCGTTTTACCTATTTGCTGGAATGGGTTTTTTTCTCCTTTTTATAGGTGTAATGATCCTTTCTAGAAAAAAAAGGAGAGAAGATGGCTAAAAAAGCAAGATAGGATTTATAATTTTTGCTCTAGTAGAATAGCTTTTATATCTTGACTTTGACAGCTTACAGCCTAAAAAAGCTCCCTTAACCCTTGGCATTACTGGGTTTAAGGAAGCTTTTCTTTTTCAGAAAGATGTGCTACTACAGCTGGACTTTTGCTTTTGCTATCATATTTTTTATCTCTTGTCTGGTTCTGAAGCGTTTTGCCAGATCCATACCCATCATCTGAGCCATCTTTTCAAGGTTATCGTCGTAGTAATCAAACATATAGTAGTTCTCGTCCAGGTAAGTGGTCGAGTAGTTTTTTAGTGAATCTATAAGCCCAGCGGGGGAGAAAAAGAAGTCTCCGTCCCCGGCTTTTAGTTCTTTTTCTATGAGCCGAAGTAGTAAAAGGGATATAAAGCAGGTGAGAAAGTGTGCCTCTATGCTGGTTTTTCTAGATAACCATACAGGCCTTGTCTTAAGCGAGGTCTTTGTTACCTTAAAGGATTCTTCTATCTTCCATAGGCCCCTATAGGCCTGTATTATCTCATCATCGCTTGTATCGAGTTCACTGGTAACAATCAAGTAGTAGCCATCATACTTCTCTTCCTCGAATACTTTATCTAGATCGATGGAGTAATGATCTTTTTCTTTACTCACTTCCCCTGTCTTTTTATCTATCCGATCCTTGGCGATGTACTTATAAGAGCCAGTTGTCCTAAGGTGGCCCTTTTTAGACAGATTCTTCTTTGCCTTTTCTATGAGTTTGTATCTTTCGTGTTTTGCCTTGGCGTCGTAATCCGGACGATAAAAGACGACCTGTTTTTGCTCTATTTCAACGGATTTTCTTTTGCCCAACTCATCGAGTACCCAGATCTTTGTATCAACGATACGGGATTTTTTCTTAAAGCCGCTTTCATGGTGGCTATAGCCCAACTCATCCAGGACATAGTCCTTGATTTCATTTGTGGCTCCCCTTATCGTTTGGGAGAAGATATATCCATTGTTACCCAGGATGTTATAGGCTATGTTTTCGCCCGTATTGATTCCCTTATCAGCCACGACGATGACTCTTTTTAGATTAAACTCATCCTTTAATTCATGGATAAAGGGCATGTAGGTTTGGGAGTCTATTTTTGAGCCTTCAAAGAGCTGATAGCTTAGGGGAATGCCATCCCCATCCAGGAGCAGTCCCATTTGGACGAGGGGGTTTGGCCTATGCTCCTTAGAAACCCCTTTTTTTCTAAAGGCATCCTCTTTTGTAATCTCAAAGTAGTAGTTGGTTACATCATAGTAGGCTCTTTTCGTGTTTCTGCCGTACTTCATCGTCACCATCTCGTTGAGATGCCTGAGTATCTCGTAGCGGTAGGAACTAAATCGGTCCAGACTTCTGTAGATGTCTGCCGCAGTAAAGTTCCTTTCAAAAAAGTAGCTATCTAGTAACTCGTAGGTTTTTTTCTTACTAGAAGGTTCTAGGATTCTTAGATAGACCAGTGACTGGAGGACCTGATTTAAAGAGTATTCAATGTTTAAATTTCTTTGTTTATGAATAAGAAAGCGGTCCAACTCTAGCTTATGATAGACAAAAGAAAGAGGAAGAAAGCCTAGCTTTTTACGTAGCCTATCATCCCGCTTTAGGAGCTCCTCTTTATCAAAGCTAAAAGTGAGGGGCTGCTGGGACGCATTCTCCTGCTCAGTCATTTGCCTGGCTAGCTCCTCGAAGTGGGCGATTGGATCGGGATACTGATCTATCAGTTCATCAAGAAACCCCACACTAAGTACAGCTCTTTGCCTAGACTTTTTGGTAATGGGATCTCTAAAGGATTTGACGATGGATAGGTAGACTCTATCGTTTGGACGCTTGTCTTTTTTTAGATACATAATGCACCTCCGCTTTTTATAATTATACCATAGAGTCACATAGAAGTACAGCAAAAAGAATTAAATTTGACAAGAAAAAAAGCTGCAAAGACTGGCAGCGACGAAGCAAATAGATTTGAAGATTAGTAAATCGGTGTTAAACTAGGGAAAACCAGGTCAGTTTTCAAAGTAAAGGCAACACTGGGTTGAAATCATCTCTGTTTAATGAACTACTTGCATT
>DASRNA010000217.1:0-3867 GCA_035647655.1 Clostridia bacterium
TGCCCATATTGATCATGGGAAGAGTACCCTAGCAGATCGTCTTATTGAGATAAGCGGCGCTTTAACCCAGCGTGAGATGAAAAGTCAAGTTCTCGATAATATGGATTTGGAGCGTGAGAGGGGAATAACGATAAAACTGCAGACATCCCGCTTGTATTATGTAGCCGAGGATGGTTTGGAGTATGTTTTTAATTTAATTGACACACCTGGACATGTAGATTTTACTTATGAGGTTTCTCGCAGTCTTGCAGCTTGTGAAGGAGCTTTACTTATTGTCGATGCCGCCCAGGGAGTCGAAGCACAGACTATTGCAAATGTTTATTTGGCTGATGCAGAGGGGCTTGAAATTATACCAGTTATAAACAAAATCGACCTGCCCTCAGCTAGGGTTGATGAAATCAAAGAAGAAATCGAAGAAGTTATTGGCATAGAAGCCCATGACGCCCCTCTAATTAGTGCTAAAACAGGCCTTAATATAAGAGACGTTTTTGAAGCTGTAATTAAAAAAGTGCCGGCACCTCAGGGTGATTTGAAAGCACCCTTAAAGGCCTTGGTTTTTGATTCTTTTTATGATCCATATAAAGGAGTCATTCCCCTAATCAGAATTTTTGATGGAGAAATTAAAAAAGGTGATGAGGTTTATATGATGGCTTCAAAAGAGAGTTTTGAAGTAACCGAAGTGGGCATTTTTAGTCCAGTAATGACAAAAGTGGATTCTTTAAAAGCTGGCGATGTTGGCTATCTTTGCGCTAGCATTAAAGATGTTCGCCATGTTAGTGTGGGCGAAACCGTTACCCACACCAATCGTAAGGTAGAAAAGGCGCTTCCGGGTTATAAAAAAGCCCTACCCATGGTATTTTGTGGTCTTTATCCCGCTGAAGGGGAGGACTATGAAAATATCAATGATGCTTTGGAAAAGCTTCAACTTAATGATGCAGCATTGACCTTTGAGCCTGAGACAAGTGTTGCCCTAGGCTTTGGATATCGCTGTGGATTTTTGGGTTTGCTTCATTTAGAGATTGTGCAAGAGCGCCTTGAAAGAGAGTTTGATCTTGATCTTATTGCTACTGCTCCCAGCGTTATCTACAAAGTAGTTACAACCTCAGATGAGACGCTATTTATACAAAACCCCAGTAATTTACCAGAGCCAACAAAGATTGAACACTTTTATGAGCCTATTGTTAAAGCCAATATATTTGTTCCAAAGGAATATGTGGGTAATGTTATGGAGCTTTGTCAACAAAGACGAGGGGAATTTCAACATATGGAGTATCTAGATGAGCGCAGAGTTCTTTTGGATTATTATCTACCACTAAATGAAATTATATATGATTTTTTTGATGCTCTAAAAAGTAAAACTAGGGGTTATGGTTCTTTTGATTATGAATTTTATGATTATGTAGAAAGTGATTTAATAAAAATGGATATTCTTATTAACAAAGAACCCATTGATGCTTTTAGTATGATTGTACATCGAGAGAAATCTGTACCTCGAGGAAGACAGATTGTTGAACGCTTAAAAGATGTGATTCCACGTCAACAATTTCCCATTCCTATTCAATCAGCCATTGGCAATAATATTATAGCTAGAGAGACCATTAGGGCCCTTAGAAAAGATGTTCTTGCCAAATGCTATGGGGGAGATATTAGCCGAAAGAAAAAACTTCTGGAAAAGCAAAAGGTAGGAAAGAAAAGAATGCGTCAATTGGGTAGTGTTGAAATTCCCCAGCAGGCTTTTCTTAGTGTTCTTAAATTTGATGAAGAATAATCTTGCCCTTTATATTCATATACCTTTTTGTAAAAAAAAGTGCAATTATTGTGACTTTTTAAGCTTTTCATCAAATGCATCTACACGGGAATTATATATTGAAACACTGTTAAAAGAAATGGATCTCTATAAGCCTCTTTTTAAAAAAAAGAAGATTAGTAGTCTCTACTTTGGGGGTGGCACACCCAGCATGCTTAGTGCTTGGGAGTTAGACAAACTTCTCCAAGGAGTTTTTGCTAGAGTAGAGCCTGAGGGTGAATTAGATTTTGAAATGAATCCAGATGATGTAACTCCTGAAATATTGAAGATTTTACAAAATTATGGGGATTTTAGAATTAGCCTTGGAGTTCAAAGTTTTGATAACAATCTATTAAAGCTTTTTGGTAGAAACCATGGAGTTAAGGAAATTTTCGCTAGTATTGATATGATAAGAAGATTGGGTTTTGACAATCTTTCTTTGGATCTTATTTACGCCATAGAAGAAAGATTTACTATGGCAGACAATCTCACGGCAGTAGGACAAGTCCTGCCAGAACATCTATCATGCTACGCACTAGAACTTCATCCCAAACGCCCTTTGGCAAGGCTAATTAAAGAACCTAGCGATGAACTATATCTTAGAGATTGGTCAAGGTTAAAAGAAGGCTTAAAATCACTTGGCTACCAGAGATATGAAATTTCGAGTTTTGCCAGACAAAAAAAAACAGGGTAAACATAACTTGAATTATTGGCGAGGCGGAGACTATCTAGGTTTGGGTTTAGGAGCCCATGGCTTTTTAACCCCTATGCGTTATAGCAATGAAAGAAATCTTGAAAAATACCTTAAAAGGGTATCTGAAAAAGAGCTTCCTATTGATGAGCAGTTGAGTCTTTGCAAGAAAGAACTTCGTTTTGAGAATTTTATGCTAGGTCTTCGTTTAGTAGAAGGAATAGATCTTGAACCTTTATACCCCCTTTCTATTCAGGAAGAAAAAGCCCTAGTAAAACACAAAAAGAATAAGCTTTTGCAGCAAAAGGGAAAAACTCTAAGTATGACAGAGGAAGGTTTTGATCTGTTTAACTATGTGTTGGTTGATTTTATGTAAAGTAGCCTTTAAAAATCAGCTGTGATACAATGGCCTAACAGAATTGGAGGTTACATGTACAAACATACTATCGAAGAAAGGCTTGATGAGCTAAGTTCATCAAGACGTGGGCTCTCTGAAGAAGAACGAGCTCTAAGACACGAAACTTATGGATATAATGAGCTTTCAAACAAAGAAAATCGCTCGTTTTTTAGTTTTTATGGTGAAAGTTTACGCTTACCTATTCTGAGAATACTCTTATTGATAGGGTTGCTTTTTGCTATTGTACAGCGTTTTGAAGAAGCTCTTATCTTATTTGGGATTTTTCTTCTTCGTAGCATTACAGAAGGTCTAAAAAGTTATCGAGCTCAAAGGGCCCGCAGGGAATTTTTCAAACAAAATACAAGGAATTGTAAAGTTCTTCAGGGAGAAAAGATTATAGAGCTTCCCATAAGAGAGCTTGTGCCTGGAGATATTGTTCTACTAGATGAAGGTGAAATTATTCCAGCAGATGGACGCTTAATAGAGGGTGATAATCTGTGGATTGATGAATCTCGCCTAACGGGAGAGGACAAGCCCTTCTGTAAAGATGTTAGCTTTATCACCGAAGAAAATATTCCTTTGGCCGAAAGAATGAATATGGTTTATGCCTCAACTCTTGTTTGTGAGGGCCAGGGCCTAATGATTGTCACATCAACAGGCATGGAAACTGAATTCGGTAAAGTTGCCTTTATGCTCTATAAAGATGAGGTAATTGAGTCTCCTCTTGATATTAAATTGTTGACTATGACAAAATATACAAAGATATTTATCGTCTTACTTTCTATTGGCTTTGCGATTTATTCTTTTTTAATGGGGAGGACAATCGAAGAAGTGGTTTTTGTGTCAATAGCCCTAGTTTTGGCCGCCACACCTAATACCCTAAATTATTTGGTCTTCCATCTTATGTCCTTTGGTGCTTTGCGCTTTTCAAAGAATGGAGTTACTTTAAAAAGACTCAATGATATTGAAAAACTAAGTAGTATATCGGTCGTT
>DASRNA010000218.1:0-2271 GCA_035647655.1 Clostridia bacterium
ATCTAAAGCAAGGGGCGCCTTGTTACATATGTAGAAATCTTAGCTAGTTTTTCGTCAAATCGCCCCTAGGCTCTTAGGAAAAGTTCTTATTCATTGAGAATTCCCGTGCGCTCAAAAAGATGAAAAACAAGACTAATAAAAACTGCCACTACAGAAGATAAAACCATACCTGAAAGTTGAATGCTTCCAAAGTTTATAGCAACACCACTAAGGCCTGTAGTAAAGACAACGGATGTTAGAATAAGGTTTTTGCTTTTTGAATAATCTACCTTGGAATCTACAAGAAGCCGGATTCCTGAGGCACCAATCATCCCATAGAGAAGAAAAGTTACTCCTCCTATAACATTTCCTGGAATCGTTGCGATAATAGCAGCTAGTGGGCCAAGAAAAGCCATAATAATACTAATAATGGCCGCTCCAGCAATAACCTGGACAGAATAAATACCCGTTACTGCCATAACACCGATATTTTCACCGTAGGTTGTGGTAGGAACCCCGCCAACAAGACCACTAAGAGCAGTAGAAAAGTTATCTGCAAATATCGTCCGGTGAAGGCCCGGGTCTTTAAGTAAATCTTTGCCCACAATATTGCTAGTTACAACTTGGTGGGAGATATGTTCACTGGTAATAACAAGAAGTACTGGCAACATGGTTATAATTGCACCCATATTAAATTTTGGTAGCTGGAAATTCGGGATGGTAAAAAGACTCGCTTCCATAACTGAGCTAAAGTCCACCATACCAAAGGCCCAGGCACTAAGATATCCTATTACAATAGCAATAAGAATTGGAATGGTAGAAAAAAAGCCTCGAAACAAAACCGTTCCAAAAACTGCCACACCTAGTGTGATTAAAAAAACACTCAAATCTGCAAGGGTGGCTCCTTCAACCATAATATTTGCCCCAATCGCCCCTCCTTGAACTGTAAGAGAGGTAAGCTCAAAGCCTATAAGAGCAACAACCGCTCCCATAGCAGCCGGGGGAAGCACAATATCAATCCAGTCGGTTCCATAGCGATAAATAATATAGGCCAAGATACAACCTAAAATCCCTGTGACGACAAAGGCCCCTTGAGCATAGTTAAATCCTAAACTTGCAATAATTACACTGGCTGGTCCTAGAAAGGCAAAACTACTGCCAAGATAAGCTGGAGCCTTTCCCTTGGTAACAAAGATAAAAAACAAGGTTCCTATCCCGTTCATAAAAAGTACAATACCCGGATCAATTTGAAATATAATGGGAACTAGTACTGAAGCCCCAAACATAGCAAATGTATGTTGCAAGCTTAGAGGAAAAAGCAGTGCCGGTGGTACCTTTTCTTCTATTTGGTAAATTTTCTTCTTTTCCATAAATCCTCCTTTTCCTATACAGTATACAGGAGGAAAAATACATCCTCAAGAAGAAAAGAAAAAACTCGTCTTTATATTAGGGAAATCTCTTATAACTTTTCTTAAAGGCCTCTAAAAAGTGATTGACCTTTTCTACATAATGTCTTGTTTCATCATAAGGTATATAAGTAAGTTCTTTTTTATTTGAATAATTGGAATCATTAAGCCAAGCCTCCACTTGAGTTGGGCCAGCATTATAGGCAGCAAATACTGTATCCCAGTTTTTAAATTGCCCATAGAGTTTTTTCAAGTAATAGGCCCCATAATCAAGACTCACCCTAGGATCATTTAGTTCTTCTAAGGCTAAATAAAGACCCCGCTCTTCTGCTAGATATAGGGCCGTTTCGGGCATAATCTGCATAAGTCCCTTTGCACCCACTCGACTTGTTGCATCAGAAACCCAGCTGCTCTCTGTGCGAGCCACAGCTGCTATAATAAAGGGATCTATGTCATGGATTTCACAAATTTCCCTGATTTCTTTGGTATAATAAAGAGGTTCAATAATTTCTCGGGGCCTTAGTTCACATACTAAAAAGACCAGTATAAGAAGGACAAGGACCACTGATGTTGTTTTTTTCATCTTTTCTCCTAGGATGTAACTATAACAGAAGAGATGTTTTTTTGAAAGTTCTGGTATTTTTGTCATATTAGGGATATCTATAGACTAGTCGTGAAAGGAGTCGTTATGAATCGTTTTGAAGCATTTTTTAAAGAGCTCGAGGAAAGATCCTCGGGAATGAGGAAAAACAAAAGTTGGCTAAGCTTTTTACTTACCTTTGTTTTCCTTGCCTTGTATTTTTACTTTACCCTACCCTCCCTATCTTATCAATCACCCAGCCTTTATAGTTTCCTTTTAATAGGGCTTTTGGTCTTTACTGGTCTT
>DASRNA010000219.1:0-8032 GCA_035647655.1 Clostridia bacterium
AAACCCAGTAATGCCAAGGGTTAAGGAAGCTTTTTTAGGCTTTAAGCTGTCAAAGTCAAGCTAGTAATCATAAAGGATTTCCCCACCTGTCTCAACTTTTTTATAAAAAAAGATGCTGGTTTTATTATCACCAACATCATAAAGTGTACACCCATTAAAAAAAGAGCCAAGGCTCTTTTTTTTATGCCGATATCTTTTTTTCTTTGTTTTTTATCTGGTCTAGGGTAAAAATTCCCAGACCAAGCCAAATAAAGACAAAAGAAAAAAGCCGCATCAAATCAAAATCTTCCTTAAATAAAAATATTCCCAGAAGAAATGTGAAACTAGGACTCAAATACTGGATAAAAGAAATGATTTTAAAGGGAAGCTTTCTAGCTCCATAGCCAAATAGTAGAAGAGGAAGTGCTGTAACCACCCCAGTAGTTGCCAGCAAAAGCCATACGGTCCAAGGAAAGTTTCCACTAATTCCCATTCCTGCTACTTCCGAATAAAGAAAATATATAAGAGCCAGGGGGGCCATAAAAATTGTTTCTGTATAAAGAGAGTCTATGGCATCCAGAGGGCTCTGCTTTTTTAAATAAGTATAGATGGCAAAAGTAAGAGCTAGGGCCAAGGCCACCCAGGGCACACGCCCTAGACCCAGAGTGCTAATTAGCACTCCAACAAAAGCAAAGCCATTGGCTAGCCACTGTTTTTGATTTAATTTCTCTCCTAAAAGTAGGCCAATGAGTCCCGTAATAAGAGGCAAAATATAATAGCCCAGGCTTGCTTCAAGAACATGGCCGCTGTTTATACTCCAAATATAAAGAAACCAGTTTAGGGTAATAAAAACTCCCCCTAAAAGACTGATTTTTCGATGGGACCTATCGGCTAAAAGTTTCTTACTATAGCCCCGACCCTTTAAAAAATATATCAGTATATGTAATGAAATCACCGACCACAGCATGCGGTGAACTAAAATTTGATAGGCTGGTAAAAAATCCAACACCTTCCAGTATATGGCCAATAAGCCCCATATAACTTGGGCCAGAACGGCCAAAAATAGAGCTTAATTCTTTTTCATTTTCCACTCCTTTGGGATAGAGATAAATTACTAGTCCTCCTGTGTCCCCCTATAATCCTACATCAAAAAAGACCTTATGTACATTAAAAAAGATAGAAGGTCTCCTTCTATCTTTGCTCTCTTAAGACCTTTTCATGGCGGAGGTCCTCTATTTTTTTTGAAAAAGCCTCTTCATAGCAGGATGGTTCTTTACTGGGAATATATAGGCCCTCAAAGGCGTCCCCAGCCACAGCAAAAAACAATACAAAGACAAAGAAGATAGCCAAAATTAAAACCGTAAGCTCTATGGTATAGCTACCACTTTCCTGGTTCATAGGATTTCCTTTGCGATAATTTCCCATACCTCCTCTAAGAGCTGCTGGGGTCTTTTATCTGCATCAAGGCACCTAAGACGATCTTCTTTCTCACACAAAAGAAGATAGCCCTCTCGTATCTTTTTATGAAAATCCAAGTTTTCATCATCCAACCGATTCATTAGGCGCTTATTTTCAATGATGCGCTCCAAACCTTTTTGGGGAGCAAGATCAAGGTAAAAGGTAATGATGGGTAGATGCCCATCAGTAGCAAATTCATTGAGTGCCTTTATCTTCTCCATGCCAAGCCCCCGGGCATAGCCCTGGTAAACAATAGAAGAGTCTACATAACGATCCATTAGAACAATTTTCCCCTCTGTCAAGGCAGGAAGTACTTTTTCTACCAGATGTTGCCTACGAGATGCGGCAAAAAGTATGGCTTCTGTCATTGCATCCATAGGACGATCTGTTTTTTCCAAAAGAATCTCACGCACTTTTTCAGCAACAGGGACTCCTCCAGGCTCTCTAGTAAGAAGATAAGGAAGATTTCTTTCTTCTAGTTTTTCTACTAAGCCCTTTATTAGCGTTGTTTTACCACTACCCTCTCCACCTTCAAAGGATATCCACTTTCCCTCCATCTTCTTCTCCTATCTAAAAAAATCAAAAACGGCTTCGGCTGTCTTTTTATCAATGCCAGGGGTCTGGCAAAGTTTCTCAATATCAGCTTTTTTTATTTTGTCCAGGGAGCCAAAATGCTTAAGCAAGGCTTTTTTTCTCTTATCCCCCACACCAGGGATCTCAGTAAGAACAGAAGCTTCCAGCCCCTTGCCCCGGAGTTTATGGTGATAATTTAATGCATAGCGATGCGCCTCTTCTTGAATCTTATAAATAAAACGGTATAGGGCCGTAGACCGGTCTAGGGGAATTGTCTCCTCATCCACAAAAAGGGCCCTGGTTCGGTGACGATCATCTTTTACCATACCACAGATCTGCAGACTAAGATTCATTTCTTTTACCACTTCTTCTACTGCCCTAACCTGCTGAATTCCCCCATCTATAAGGATTAAATCTGGCGCTTTGCCAAAACCCTCCTCGTGCAGGCGCTTTAGTCGTCGACTTAGCATTTCTTTCATTGAGTCCACATCACTGGCCCCCTTAGCATGGCGAATGCGAAATCGCCGATAGTCTGAAGGCTTCTTTTTTCCCTCTTCATAGACCACCATGGATCCCACAGTAAAACTACCAGAAAGATGAGAAATGTCATAGGCCTCTACCCTGTGGATTTTTTCTGAAAAGATTGTACTTAAAATCAAATCTACTTCTTCTTGTTCTTCTTTTTCTCTATCAATTTTTTCTGAAAACTTATATAAAAACTCAATGGAATTGCGTTTTACCAGTTCCAACATTTTTTTCTTCTCCCCTTGTTTGGGAATGGTAATCTCAACGCTATGACCAGAGGCCTTCTTTAAATACTCTTTTACCAGGCCAATCTCACTTAGGGTCTCTACCACAAGCTCTCCTGGAATAAAAGAAGCCTCTTCATAGTATTGAAGAATAAATTCTTGCAGGGTTTCACCCCGGTCTTTTTCCAATAAATTATCAAATATATGGTTTTCCCTATCGATAATTTTACCATGACGGCGAACAAAAAGTGTAATGCAGAGTCTTTGTTCCTTTTCAGAAAAACTAATATAGTCTATATCATCTTTTCTTAGCTGGCTGAGTTGCTCATGAAGTGACAATCTTTTTGCCGCATCCATCTGCTCTCGAAAAACAATGGCCCCTTCAAAGTCCAAACGCTGGGCCGCTTCATCTCTTTTTTTCTCCAAGATCCCAATAAAGGCCTTGCGGTCTTCTTTAAAAAACCCTTGAATTTCCTCTACGGCCCTATCATAATCTTCTTTCACATGGCTAAAGGCGCAAGGGGCTAGACACTTATCCATATGATAATATAGGCAGGGCCTGGTAATCTTATTAAGGGGCAAGTGACACTTCCTAATAGGATAGATATTGTGCAGGGCTTCAAGGACATTATTTACATCAAAATCACCCGTATAAGGCCCAAAACAAGTGCCCCGGGAATCTAAGCCCCTTACCTTAAAAAGGCGTGGATATTTCTCCTTGGTTAATAAAACATAGGGATAGCTTTTATCATCCTTTAGCAGCACATTGAATTTGGGCCGATGGGCCTTGATAAGATTTGCCTCAAGCAGCAGGGCTTCTTCTTCGCTATTGGTAAGAATATACTCAAATTCCTTGGTATTAACTACCAGGGCCTTTGTTTTTACCGGATGGGAGTCTACTCCCCTAAAATAGCTAGATAGCCTGTTTTTTAGTTTTTTTGCCTTACCCACATATATAATCTTGCCCAGAGCATCCTTCATCGAATAAACTCCTGGACTTTGAGGCACAGTATTTAGTTGTTCTCTTATATGAGCTGGAACTTTATACACCTACAATATCCTTTAAATAATTCCCTGTATAGGACCCCGCTACTTTAGCAACTTCTTCAGGGGTTCCTGTTGCAACGACCTCCCCGCCCCTGTGGCCCCCTTCGGGCCCAAGGTCGATAAGATAATCGGCCGATTTTATAACATCCAGATTGTGTTCAATCACAACCAGGCTATTTCCTCCATCTACCAGGCGCTGAAGCACCTTGATTAGAAGCTCTACATCGGCCATATGCAGGCCGGTTGTAGGTTCATCTAGAATATAAAGAGTTTGACCTGTGCTTCTTTTTGAAAGTTCTGAAGCAAGTTTTACCCTCTGAGCTTCCCCACCAGAAAGCTGAGTAGAAGGTTGGCCCAGTTTAATATATCCAAGACCTACATCTTGAAGGGTTTGCAAACGCCTGCGAATAACAGAATGGTTTTCAAAAAACTCTAGGGCCTCACTCACGGTAAGTTCAAGTATGTTATAGATGTTTTTTCCCTTGTATTTGACCTCTAAGGTTTCCCTATTATAGCGCTTTCCCTTACAGGTTTCGCACTTTACGTATACATCAGGAAGAAAGTGCATTTCGATTTTATTAATACCATCACCCTTACAGGCCTCGCAACGTCCTCCCTTGACATTAAAGGAAAAGCGTCCTTTGGCATAACCGCGTTTTTTTGATTCTGGAAGCTCACTAAAAAGGTCTCTTATTGGATCAAATACCTTTGTATAGGTAGCAGGATTACTCCTAGGTGTTCTTCCTATGGGAGACTGGTCAATAGAAATCACTTTATTTATTTGTTCCCAGCCCTCAATACTAGTAAAGCTACCAGGTTTAACAGATAAATTCCGATAAATGCGTCGATACATGGCCTTATAAAAAACTTCATTTATAAGGCTACTTTTACCAGAACCACTCACTCCTGTAATGCAGGTAAAGACCCCTAGAGGAATTTTAACGTCGATATCCTTTAGGTTGTTTGCCTTGCTGCCTTTAATAAGAATCTCGCCCTGGGGCTCTCTTCGCTCTTTTGGCAAATGGATCTTTCTTTTTCCCGAAAGAAATTGCCCAGTAATCGATTCTTTTGTTTTAATAATATCCTCTAAAGACCCTTCTGCCACAACATAGCCTCCATGCTCTCCAGCTCCTGGTCCAATATCAAGGATATAATCGGCAGATTCTATGGTTTCCTCATCATGTTCAACGATAATCAGGGTATTGCCAAGATCTGATAGATTTCTTAGGGTGCCAAGAAGCCTTTTATTGTCCCGCTGATGAAGGCCGATACTTGGTTCATCTAGTATATATAGGACTCCTGTTAGGCCACTTCCAATTTGGGTGGCCAGACGGATTCTTTGACTCTCTCCTCCCGAGAGAGAGCCAGCCCTTCTGGCTAGGGTAA
Organism: Clostridia bacterium; assembly: GCA_035647655.1. Classification (GTDB taxonomy): domain Bacteria; phylum Bacillota; class Clostridia; order Peptostreptococcales; family Acidaminobacteraceae; genus DTU036. Next base: position 5,193 of record DASRNA010000219.1, read on the forward strand.
GATAATCTAGGCCTACATCAATAAGAAAATTAAGTCTGGCCATAATTTCTTTTATAATTTGTTTTGCAATACTGGCTTTTACACTAGGCAGTTCCAGATTTTCAAAAAAGTCATGGGCATCTCCCACACTCATACTAGTAAGTTCAAAAATATTTAGGCCGCCGAGTTTTACTGCTAGCACTTCTGGCTTTAGGCGTTTACCTCCACAGGAAGAACAGGGGATTTCTGCCATATAACCTTCTATCTCTGCACGCATATAAGCGGAATTTGTTTCATGGTAGCGGCGCTGGAGATTTTGCATAACTCCTTCGAGTTTTGAGCGGACCACCTTTTTTCCATAGCGGCTGGATTTATATTTAACATCTACTAGTTTGCCTTTTTCCCCATACAAAAGTCGCTTCATGGCCTCTTTACTAAATTCTTCCAAGGGCGTCTTTATCGTATAGCCTGTTCCCTTAAGGAGCTCGTCAATCATGGTCCCAAAATAGCTTCCCTCCTTGACATTTTTCATAGGAAGAAGGGCCCCTTTGTCGATACTAAGGCTTAGATCAGGAATAACAAGTTCAGGATCGAGTTCTTGCAAAAAACCCAGTCCCTTACATTTTTCACAGGCTCCAAAGGGGGCATTAAAAGAAAAACTTCGAGGCTCCATTTCATCTATGCCCTCTCCGTGTTCAGGGCAGCTAAAATTCATATTGAAGATTTTTTCCCCTTCTCCAAGAACTTCAACAATGACCATATTTTCTTCTAGGGCCAGGGCCGTTTCAATGGAGTCTGTTAGTCTTGCACTAATCCCCTCCTTAATAACCAGCCGGTCAACCACAACACTAATATCATGCCTCTTGTTTTTTTCTAGTACTATTGTTTCCTGCAGGCTTATCACTTCCCCATCCACCTTAACCCTGGCAAAGCCGTCTTTTCTTAGGGCATCAAAGATTTTCGCATGGCTGCCCTTAGCGCCCCGAACAACCGGCGCTAAAATATAAACCCTGCTTTTTTCGGGCAGTTCCATCACCCTATCAACCACCTCATCTAGGCTGGCTGGAGAAATTTCCCTATCACATACTGGACAATGGGGAGTTCCTGCCCTGGCATAAAGAAGGCGCAGATAGTCATAGATTTCTGTAATGGTCCCCACAGTGGAACGGGGGTTTCTGCTGGTCGATTTTTGATCTATACTTATGGCTGGGGAAAGGCCATCGATAAATTCTACATCGGGCTTTTCCATTTGGCCAAGAAATTGTCGTGCATAGGCTGATAGGCTTTCCACATAGCGGCGTTGTCCTTCGGCATAAATGGTATCAAAAGCTAGGGAGCTTTTGCCAGAACCCGAAAGACCGGTAATAACCACTAGTTGATTACGGGGAATATGAACATCTATATTTTTTAAATTGTGCTCTTTGGCACCTTTTACAAAGATCTCTTCTCTCATTTTTTTCGCTTAAGCTCCTCAATGGCGTTTCTATATTCAATGGCTCTTTCATAATCAAGATCATTAGCTGCTTTAAACATACCAAGCTCTAGTTCAGCAAGACGTTCTTCCTTATTTAATGCTTTTATTTGCTCCTTAAAGGAAGAAGGGACACTGTCTTTTTTTGTTGCCGCTAAGACGTCTCTAATATCTTTTATAATGGTAGTTGGAGTTATACCATGCTTTTGATTGTATTCTATTTGGATTTTTCTTCTGCGTGATGTTTCATCCATGGCTTTTTTCATGCTACTGGTAACCACATCAGCATAGAGCAGGACTTTTCCTTCATTATGGCGGGATGCCCTACCAATGGTCTGAATTAAGGCTGTTTCACTTCGTAAAAAGCCTTCCTTATCCGCATCTAAAATTGCTACTAGGGACACTTCAGGTAGATCTAGTCCCTCACGAAGAAGATTTATGCCCACTAGCACATCCACTTCACCCAGGCGTAGATCACGAATAATCTTCATGCGTTCGATGGTATCAATATCTGAGTGCATATAGGTGACCTTGACTCCAAATTCTTTCAGATAATCTGTAAGATCTTCCGCCATGCGCTTGGTTAGAGTAGTAACAAGAACCCTTTCGTTTTTCTTTGTTCTTTTTCTAATAGCAGCAAAAAGATTATCCAACTGACCCTGACTTGGTCTGACTTCAACTAAGGGGTCTAATAGTCCCGTAGGACGTATAATTTGATCCACTTGATGCTGGGCATGCTCTTTTTCAAAGGGGCCCGGTGTGGCAGATACAAAGATCGTCTGCCCGATAACTGTAAGAAACTCTTCAAAGTTCAAGGGTCGATTGTCTAGGGCTGATGGCAAACGAAAACCATAGTCCACTAAGTTTTGTTTTCGTGAGCGGTCTCCTCCAAACATCCCTCGAACCTGGGGCAGGGATACATGGGACTCATCGATTAACATTAAAAAATCATCCGGAAAATAATCCAAAAGAGTAAAGGGCCTGCTTCCTGGGGGACGATCTAGTAAAACTCTGGAATAGTTTTCAATACCAGAACAAAATCCCATTTCTCTAAGCATCTCCATATCATAACGAGTACGCTCTTCAATTCTTTGGGCTTCTAGAAGCTTTCCGCTTTCTCTAAAATAGGCAATCCGCTCTTCCAATTCTTTTTCTATATATACCAGGCTTCTTTCTATTTTTTCTTTGTCAGTAACAAAGTGACTGGCAGGAAAAATCGCAATATGATCTCTTTTTCCCACCCATTCTCCTGTAAGGACTTGAACCTCTGAGATGGATTCGATCTCATCGCCAAAGAGCTCTATGCGGTAGGCATGTTCTTCCTTGGCAGCAGGAATAATCTCAATGATATCCCCTCTACCTCTAAAAGTCCCTCGTTTAAAATCATAGT
>DASRNA010000220.1:0-3853 GCA_035647655.1 Clostridia bacterium
CTACAATACTTATAGATTGAGATAAGACCAAGGGGGGGCTGGCTTGTTTCTATTTGCTGGTAAAAAGAAATAGTGAGAGGAAGAAAAGATGACAATAGAAGATAAGGTAAAAATAGCAAGGGAGTGTTTTTCTTCTGGCAAAACAAAAAGTATAGACTTTCGCTTAGAGCAGCTCAGTCAATTAGAAGAAGGGATTCGGAAACTAAAGCCAAAGATTTTACGGGCCCTCAAAGAAGACCTTAATAAATCCCCCTACGAGGCCAGTATTAGTGAGATTGGAATCGTACTAGGGGAGATCCACTACGTTAAAAAACACTTAAAGGCTTGGTCTAGGCCTAAAAGGGTGCGAACCGCCCTATCCCAAGCCCCCGCAAGGAGTTATATCTATAAAGAACCCTATGGCCTAGTGCTGATTATGGCCCCTTGGAACTATCCCTTCCAGTTGATAATCAATCCCTTAATAGGAGCCATTAGTGCAGGAAATGCTGCGGTCTTAAAACCGTCAAATTATACGCCTCGCACAAGCGAAGTAATAGAAGAACTAGTGCAGACCTACCTTGATAGGCAGGCCTTTCAGCTAGTAAAAGGAGGTAGAGAGGAAAATCAAGCACTCCTAGACCAGCGCTTTGATTATATTTTCTTTACCGGTAGTCCAGGGGTAGGGCGGATTGTTATGGAAGCTGCTAGTAAGCACTTAACCCCTGTTTGCCTAGAACTCGGAGGAAAGAGCCCATGCCTTGTTGAAAAGACGGCTGATATTAAAAAAAGCGCAAAAAGGATTCTTTTTGGAAAACTTATGAACTCAGGACAAACCTGTATTTCACCCGATTATATTTTAGTGGATAAAAAAGTGAAAAAGGCTTTGATTAAAGAGCTTATTGAGCAATATGAAAAGATGCTGCCAACAAAGGAATATGTGGACCAGGCCTTTGTAAGAATCATTAATGAAAAACATCGTTTGCGCTTAGAAGAAGCAGTAAGAAATCAAAAAATCATCTATCAGGACCATCGTATAAGTGGTAGGCATTTTCCCTTTACCCTGGTAGAAAATCCAGATCCAGACTCCAAGCTAATGCAAGAGGAAATCTTTGGACCGATTTTACCCATACTAAGCTATGATGAGATAAGAGAGGCTTTTGTCTTTATTAGGAAAAGAGAAAAACCCCTAGCCCTTTACCTATTTACCAAGGATAAAAAAATACAGAGGCAGGTGTTAGAAGAAGTTAGCTTTGGAGGTGGCTGCATCAACGATACCCTAATCCATGCTGCCAGCCCCTATATGCCCTTTGGGGGTGTGGGCCAAAGTGGGATGGGTGCTTATCATGGCAAAAAAAGTTTTGACACCTTTAGCCATAAAAAAAGCATTGTGAAAAAATCTTGGTATCTGGACCTGCCCCTGCGCTATCACCCTTATAAGAAAAAGGAAGAAGAGTCACCAGAGTTTTTCTTTAAGCTATAAGAAGTAGGAAATAGCAGTAAAAAAGCCAGAAGATGTTAGAGAATCTTCTGGCTTTTCTAATGAGGAAGTAGCTCTTCTTACTTCTTATTTTTTAGTTTTGCGTATTTTTCTTGATAGATAAAGTTCATAAGCTTGCTTTCTAACTCACCTATGGGTTTAGCACCATAGTAGAGGGCAACCCTAGCAGCCTTGGCATTTTTATCCAAAATATGCTTGATTGCCAGAGCCTCCTCCATATCAGGAGCTAAGATGAGGGCAGCATCCAGTGTTAGAAGGACATTGTGAACTGTGCTCTCATTGGCCTTTATACCGACGATTTGTGCAAAATCATCAAGATAGGGGTAGAGGACACTGCCATAAAAGTCCCTTAAATCAGGACTCTTTACCACCATAATCACATTGATATCCTCACGCTCATCATAAATCATATCATGAAGAATGGCATCTATAGGGGTGGAACTGAGCTTATTATCTTCATAGAACTCAATAGGGTCTTTTCTTAGACTATATCGATTGACCTCTATTTCTTCTTCTTTTTTAAAGAGGGAGTAATAGATCTTCCTACAGACTTCTTCTAGGAGGATGGCCCGCCCAAGGACATCTTCATAACTTTCTCCCATAATAACCGCCCCATGTTTTTCTAAAAGCAAAACCTTAGCAGGGTGTTTTTTGAGGGTTTTAATGGCATTTTTATGAAGTTTTCCCGTAGAAGGAAGGGCATAGGGACTAATGGGTAAAAAAGCTGTACTAAAGTTTAAAGCCATTTCTTTATCTAAGGGGTGAAGCTCAGTTGAAAGACCGATGGCCGAAGCATAGGGCTGATGGGTATGCATAATAACCTTTACATGAGAAAAGAGCTTATAGATCCTCTCATGTAAAGGACTTTCCGAAGAAGGCTTATGCAGGCCAGTACTTTTTGCCCCGCTCATTGTGCAAAGGTCCTCTTTGTTAAGCTGATCGTAGTCCATGCCTGAGGGGGTGATAAGAAAACTCTTTTCATCGATTCGCTCACTAAAATTGCCCCAGGTGCGAAAGAGAAGACCTTCCTCTTTGGCGCGTTTGGCTAAATCGATGATGGAGTTCATTTCCCCAGCCTCACAACACGGCCAAATATTCTATCAAAGCGCTCGAGTACATCATCCATCATTTCTTCTGTATAGGCTGCTGATGTATAGAGCCTACTTCCAGCCAGGGTTACAATACCCTCAGCCATATAGGCGGCTCCCATATGTTCCATCTCAGCCTTTCTCTTTGAGGTTTCTTTAATAACTCCAGGAATGGTCCAGGGTTTTGACCAGTCAATGGTAAAGTGCATGGTTCCCACTGTCTCTAAGTGGCAGATGGAACCTTGGTTAAAGGCTACAAAGGGTAGTCTATGCTTATGAATTAGCTTGGCTAGTCCATCGGTTAAATAATCACCCATGGCATTTGCTTTTTCACAAGCCTTTTCATCTCTAATTGCCTTAATGGCGTAGTAGCCTGCTACACAACTAAGAGGATTTGCAGCAAGAGTACCACCAACTAGGGCTTTTTTCTCATTGCCTTGGATTCCAGCGCCTAAGTATTTCATATATTTTCTTTTGCCACCAATTCCGCCAGCTCCTGGGTAACCACCAGCAATCACCTTACCAAAGATGGTAAGGTCTGGTGATACATCAAAGTAGCCCTGGGCTCCGTGGGGGCTAATACGAAAAGCAGTTACAACTTCATCAAAGACAAGCAAGGCACCATATTTATCGCAGAGATCCCTTACCCCTTGTAAGAAGTCATCTGCTAGGGGTCTTGTTCCGCTTTCGGGACCTACAGGTTCAATAAAGACCGCGGCTACTCCCCCGGTTAATCTTTTTATCTTTAGTTTTTTCTCAAGATCTTCTAGATCTCCTGGGAAGAATTCATCGGTGTATTTAAACATACTTTTGGGGATTCCTTTAGACTGGGTCCACTTGCTACCTGGTACCCTAATACCATAGGCCAAGGAATCACTCCAGCCATGATAGGCACCACCCATTTTGAGGATGTGCTTTTTCTTTGTGGCCAGTCGAGCAACTCGTGCTGCTCCCATACAGGCTTCAGTACCTGAACCCAGCATGCGGAACATATCAACAGAGGGCATTAATTCACAAATAAGATTTGCTAGCTTGTATTCATACTCGTGGAATAAACCAGTCGAAGGTCCGGTTTCCCTTAATAGTTCTTCTACCTTGGTGCGAACTACCTCAGGATTGGACCCTAAAACGGTAGGGCCGCCTGCTTGCAAGAAGTCATAATATTTATTTCCATCAAGATCATAAAGATAAGCGCCCTCAGCCTTGGTAAAGGCCAGGGGAAAGGGGTGATTAAAAGCAAGATTATGCTGAACTCCTCCAGGGATTCTAGTCTTTGCCTCTTCAATCA
>DASRNA010000221.1:0-2355 GCA_035647655.1 Clostridia bacterium
AGCAAGACCCTTGATAAGGTTTCTCAAAAAATGATTGAGGAACTGCAGCCTTATAAGGAGTTTGTTTCAGAGCCCTTTGGAGAGTGGCTAGTTAATGAAAGAAGAATTCTTATTAAGGCAGAAGATACTACCGCTATTAAAGCTCATCTACTCAGCCTTCACGCTAGTAAATCATGGCAGTTTAGTGTTGAAGTAGATCCAATAGAATCAGTATAGGAGTAAATGATGGCAATCTTAGAAATACGAAAAGACGAGGACCCCATCCTTAGAAAAAAATCAAAAAAAATAAAGGTTTTTGATGATAAATTACAAAGGCTGGCAGAGGATATGATTGAGACCATGCATGAAGCAAATGGTGTTGGTCTGGCCGCTGTTCAAACAGGTAGATTAAAGCAAATAATAACTCTTGACTTGTATGATGAGACAGGACCTAAGGTTTTTGTAAACCCTGAAATCTTTGACCCAGAAGGGGAAGAACTGGCCTATGAAGCCTGTCTTAGTGTGACAGATATCACAGCTCCTGTTCCAAGACCCATTTCTTTAAGGTTAAAGGCACAGGATCTGGAAGGAAACCCTATTGAACTAGAAGCAAAAGACCTTTTAGCACGAATTCTCTGCCATGAGGTTGATCATTTAAAGGGTATTTTATTTACCGATAAAGCAGTAGATGAAAGTTTAATGGAAGATCAAGATGAAAGCTTAGTGGAAGATAAGGAAGAAGTATAATGAATTTAGTTTTTATGGGGACATCAGAATTTTCCCTAGGAATCTTAGAACACCTTGCCAAGGAACACAATATATTGGCCATTGTAACGAGAAAAGACCGCCTTAGAGGTAGAGGAAAGAAGCTTTTACCTCCACCGGTAAAAGTATTTGCTATGGAACGTGGGATTGACTATTTTCAGTATTTACCTAAGGCAGAAGAACTTAAGAAATATCCAGCTGATGCTTTAATTGTTGCTGCCTATGGGAAAATACTTCCAAAAGAGCTTCTAGAGCTCTATGCCTATGGTGCAATCAATGTTCATACAAGCCTTCTTCCCAAATACCGTGGTGCCAGCCCCATCCAAACGGCTCTAATTAATGAAGAAAAAACAACAGGGGTCAGTATAATGAAGATGTTAGAGGGCATGGATACTGGACCAGTCTATGCGCAGGTTGAAGTTCCTGTGGGAGATCTTCGCTATGGTGAGCTGGAAAATAAGCTAATGGAAAAATCCCTTCCCGCACTTAGTAAAACATTAAAAGAATTAGAAAAAAACACTGCTTTAGCCAAGGCACAAAAAGAAGAACTTGCCACATATTGTGGTAAAATTTCAAAGTCAGATTGCTTGGTGGACTGGACTGACTCAGCCTTTAAAATAGAGGGACTAGTCCGCGCCCTATGGCCCAATCCCATGGCTTACACTCTAAGAAAAGGTGAGCGTTTGCTTCTTCATAGGGTGAAGGCCTTTGATATAGATAGTACTAAATCACCGGGAACTGTTGAAAAGGTGACAAAAGAGGGTATATATGTAGCAGCAGGTCAGGGACTCTTGCGTATTGAGGAGCTCCAGCGCCCTGGTAAAAGAGCCCTACTTGCAGAAGATTATCTAAGAGGTAATCCGATAACCGAAAACGAAATTCTAGGAGGTAGATAATGGACCAACTATACTTACTTATCATACTGATTTTTCTACTTTCCATGTGGGCCAGTAATAATGTTCAAAGATCCTTTATAAAGTATTCTAAGGTTCCAAATGATCGTAATTTGTCTGGAGCTGAAGCAGCACGAATCCTTGTCCAAAGAAATAATCTTAATGTGAATATTGAACGCTCACAAGGAGGCATGCTTAGTGATCATTATGATCCAAGAACAAATACTGTGCGACTTTCACCAGAGGTTTTTGATGGACGAAGTATTTCTTCTTTAAGCGTTGCAAGCCATGAGGTAGGGCATGCCATTCAACATGCCTATGGCTATAAACCCCTTGAGTTTAGAACAAGTTTTTTTCCTATAGCATCCTTTGCTTCTAAAACTTGGACTTTGTTCTTTTTTATGGGTTTGTTTTTTTATAGCGGTACAAATTTCTTTATAAATATTGCTATAGGTCTTTTTGCAGCGGGACTACTCTTTCAACTCTTAACTCTTCCTGTGGAATTTGATGCCTCTCGTAGAGCCTTGGTTCAAATGACTGATCAAGGTTTATTGGGAACAAGTGAAATTCCTGGTGCAAGAGCAGTACTTAAGTCAGCCGCTCTTACCTATGTTATGGCTGCACTTATGGGCGTTGCAAATCTATTGCGATTATTGTCCCTGCGAGGAAGAAGAAGTTGAGACAAATATATGCTTTGGTTATAGAGGCACTTTTAGAA
>DASRNA010000222.1:0-2351 GCA_035647655.1 Clostridia bacterium
ATTTAGCATATTGGATGAGGAGTTTAAAGGATCAATGGCTGGATACAAACCTTCACTTGCTCTTTTTCTGGATAATACAATTGAGGCAGACAAATGAGAAAATGTATGGGTGGCAGAAGGGTCTGTAAAGTCATCTGCTGGTACGTACACTGCCTGAATTGAGGTAATGGCCCCATAGGGTGTGCTGGCGATTCTCTCTTGTAATTCAGCCAGTTCGCTCGCCAGGGTTGGTTGATAGCCTACCCGAGAAGGCATTTTACCCATGAGGCCTGAAACTTCAGACCCTGCTTGGATAAATCTGAAAATATTATCAATGAGTAAGAGTACATCTTTTTTCTCTACATCACGAAAGTACTCTGCCATGGTAAGGGCAGCGTGGCCAACTCTAAATCTTGCTCCGGGTGGCTCATTCATTTGAGAAAATATAAGAACGGCATTTTTAAGGACACCTGTGTCTGTTACTTCACGGTAGAGTTCTTCTGCTTCTCTTGAGCGTTCTCCAATACCACAAAAGACGCTGTAGCCCTTTGTTTTTTGCGCTGTATTATTTATAAGCTCTGTAATTAAAACTGTCTTTCCAACACCAGCTCCCCCAAATAGGCCCGCTTTTTCACCACGAGCTAGTGGAGTTAGTACATCAATGGCCTTAATGCCTGTTTCAAAGATTTCGTTTGATGTGCCTCTTTTAGAAAAAGATAAGGGCTTTTGATGGATGGATTTTCTTTCTACCGCTTCAAAATCTTCTTCTACATTGAGTACATTTCCAAAGACGTCAAACATCTTTCCTAGGGTTTGAAGGCCTACTGGCACCATTATGGCAGCTCCCGTGTCGATTATTTTATTTCCCCTAGAAAGACCTCCCGTATAAGTTAGGGCTATGGCCATAACTGTTTTATCATCTACATAGGAAGCCACTTCTAGTATAATTTCATTATTCTCACCCGTTATTAGCTTGTTATTAATAGCTGGAAGGTTTTTATCAAAAACAGCCTCCACAACACTGCCTCTAATGGACTTGATATAACCTTGATTGTCTTTATTCATAAGGATTCTCCCTATTTCACTTAACTTTTTTATTGACCTGTTTTTTATAATTTCAAATGCTTGATTTTGGATTCTCCATAGTTAGGTAGTTCATTTATAAGCTGCTTTTTTTACCATAAATACATAAATAATCAGTTTAATGCTTCCTATAAAATCCAGCATATGTATTTATTATAACACATGCATTTTGATTATTTAGTTAGGTCTTGATCAAAACCGTGTCAAGTTTGCAAAAGCTGCTATTGTTCTGTCTTGATGTATAGCTTGTGATTTTAATCTGATAAATCAACTAAAGAAAAAGGAGCTTGGTGTTTCTTTATTTCTTCTTGATCTTGGGGCAAGCAATTAAGTGCCCTGCATCAGGGTCACTTAAGTCGCATCACCCCTATGCATTTGGCTTAAAGCATAATTTCCTGAAAAAGTAAATTTAGGCAATTTAAGTAAGAGGAAATTATAGGGTGGATTATCCTTTTTATAACGGGTCTAGTCTTCTTTCTACGAAAGGCTCTCTTTTTTTGTGCTATATAGTAAGTTTTTTGGGTATATGTTAATCAGCTAACACAATAAAGATATATTCAATTATATTTTAATAAGGAGGAAAGAATGAGTAAAACAAAACTAGCTATAGTCTACTATAGTATGACAGGCACAAACTTTCAGCTGGCTTCTTGGGCGAAAGAGGCGGCAGAAGAAATAGGGGCAGAAGTAAGAATGCTTAAGGTGCATGAACTTGCGCCACAAGAAGCAATAGAAAGTAATCCCGCCTGGAAAGCCCAGGTAGAAAAAGAAAAAGATATTAAAGAAGCTAGCTCAGAAGATCTTTTATGGGCAGATGCAATAATTTTTTCTTCTCCAACGCGTTTTGGAAATGTTGCCTCTCAAGTAAAACAGTTTATGGATTTACAAGGTGGTGTATGGGCTCAAGGAAAACTTGCCGACAAGGTCGTTTCTGCTATGAGTTCAGCTCAAAATCCACACGGAGGGCAAGAACAAACCATCCAATCAATCTATACTACAATGATGCACTGGGGAGCGATTATAGTGGCTCCAGGCTATACAGATGGTAGTGTTTTCTTAGCGGGTGGAAACCCTTATGGTACTTCTGTTACAGCCGGAAGTGATGGAATGGTAGAAGATGTAGAAGCCTCCGTTAAACATCAGGCTAGAAGAACCGTTGAAGTTGCAAGGCTTCTAAAGCTTGGAAGAGCTAGTGAGGACAAATAAATAGGCAGTATTTAGCTAAAGTAAAGGTAGCCCTTGATAAAAAGAGCTGCCTTTTTTATTGTCATCATTCAAATATATGCCGG
>DASRNA010000223.1:0-3050 GCA_035647655.1 Clostridia bacterium
GTTATACTTTAAACAGGATTAGGATAGGTTCAGCGAGGTGTTTTGTAGTGCTTACTACGGCAATACTTCGTTTTTTTATTCGTATTTTGAAAGGAGAATATCAATGGATAAAACAAGAACTGTTGACTGGAAAACAGTAACTAACTTTATCGTAGATGCGCTAGAGGGCTATGGGGTCCCCAGGGAAGATGCAAAAATTTGTGCAGATGTCTTGACTGATGCGGATAAAAAAGGCATCGAATCTCATGGAATAAATCGACTCAAGCCGATTTATATTGATCGAATCAAGGCAGGAATCCAAGAGCCCCTCACCAAAATTGATATTATTAAAGAAACAGCCAGCACAGCAGTCTTGGATGCAAATAATGGCATGGGCATGGTGGCATCTTATAAGGCTATGGAAATGGCTATGGACAAGGCAAGGAAAAATGGAATTGCTATGGTGGCCCTAAGAAATTCCACCCACTATGGTGCTGCAGGATACTGGACAGATATGGCTGCGAAAAAAGGACTGGTGGCTATGACAGGCACCAATGCCCGCCCCTCTATTGCCCCAACCTTTGGTGTAGAGAATAAACTAGGGACAAATCCCCTAACAGTCAGTGCACCTACAGGGGAGGATTTTCCCTTTATGCTAGACTGTGCCACATCTATTATCCAAAGAGGAAAAATCGAATACTGGAACCGACTTGGACAAGATGTTCCTTCGGGGATGGTAGTAGGAAAAGATGGCCAGCCTCAAACCGATTCGGCTAAGATTTTACAGGATCTGGTTAAGGGAGAGGCAGCCTTAGCTCCTTTAGGGGGAATAGGAGAAGAATTTGGTGGCCATAAAGGCTATGGCTACGCTACTATAGTTGAGCTGTTTTCCGCCGCCTTTTCCGGAGCAGATTATCTTGGAGCCTTATCAGGAGTAACAGAAGATGGTCATAAAAAACCCATCCTCCTAGGTCACTGGTTTATTGTTATTGATCCCGAGGCTTTTATGGGACTGGATATTTTTGAAAAAATAGCTGGTGGCATTATGAAAGAGCTAAGGGAGTCCAAAAAAGCCCCCGGGAAAGAAAGAATTTATACCGCGGGAGAAAAAGAGCACCTGGTCTGGCTAGAGCGCAAAGAAAAAGGCCTTCCCATCAATGAAGCCCTCCAAAAAGAAATAATAGGAATTAGGGATGAACTCAAACTAGATTACTCTTTTTCCTTTGAAAAATAAGTTGATTTTTAGTAAGTTGCCTTATAAATATACCCTAGAAGGATAAAAGAAGAACTTCCATAAATAAGATAGCCCCTTTACTTGAGCTTTTAAGGCCCTTAAGTAGAGGGGCTACTTATTTAAAGGGGCAATTGATAGAAAGAAGTAGAGATATTTGATACAATTAGAAAAAGGGAGTATGCTTTTTCCTGTTTTTCCATAAAAAAAGAATAACTTGCTATAGAAATTAAGGCAAGTTTAGTGAACAAGAAGGGTAATTTTTAGGAGGCAAAATGAACAAGATAAGGATAGAAGATTCCGCAAAGGTTATTGGGAAAGTGAGACTAGGAAAAAACGCCTATCTTGCCCAGGGCACCATTGTAAGCTCCTATAATGACTCCGTAAGCATAGGAAATTCATCTTGGCTACTGGAAAACTCAGTCATTATAGGCACAGAGGAAAACCCAGTGAAAGTAGGCAGTAAAACAGTTTTCGGTCATAAAAGCGTTACCATTGGAGCAGAAATTGGAGATCTATGCGAAATTGGAAATAACACCATCTTTTTACCAGGTTCAAAAGTTGGGGATATGTGTGTTTTCGGTGAAGGGACCATAGTCCCTGAAAATATGGTCATTCCATCCCAGTCAGTGGTTCTAGGAAGGCCAGCTAAGGTAATTAGAAAACTAAATGAAAATGATAAAAATATGATTAAAAAGATGAGAGGCAGTGATATCTCACTTGATGAGTTTGTAGAGCATATATTTGAATTTGAGAGAGGAGAAAGCGCCATGACCAATCTATATGAATATAAGGGGAAATTACCAGAGGTAGCCGCTTCTAGCTATATTGATAATCTAGCAGAGATTACAGGAGATGTTGTGATAGGGGAGAATTCCTATATCGCTTCGGGCGTTCGGATTATTGGTGATTCCCATGGCCCAATAAAAATAGGAAACAATGTAACCATATTAGAAAATTCTGTTCTGCACCTATTGCCGGATAATGAACTAATTATCCATGATAATGTGACCATCGGCCCTAATTCAACCATCCATGGAACAGTTATTGGTAGCCAAAGCATAGTTGAGGCAGGCTCCATAGTGTGTGATTATAGTGTAATAGGAGAAAACAGCCTAATTAAAGCAGGCACCCTAGTAAAACAAAGAGATAAATTTGAAAAAAACTCTATTCTAGAAGGGTTTCCCGCAAAAGAAATAGGAAAAACTAGGGAGCGGCTTAAAAGACCGGCTTGGGCAAAAAGAATAGTATAAATTCTTAGAGGAAAGCTCCCATCTAAGAGAAGATAATAGACTCTGCTACCTTAGCCACTGGCAAGAACTAGCAGAAGTGATAAGGAAATAGAGGTTAACTGGGAGTAGGAAAAGGAAGGAAAGATGAAAGAAAATAAAGACAGATTAGCGTATCCAGCCGCAGTTGCCTATGCAGTAATTATAGGCCTGTCCTTTTTATTTACAAAACTCGCCCTGGATGTGGCCAGTCCCATAGATATACTGGCTCACAGATTTACCGTATCATTTTTTGCTATTGCTATCCCCCTCCTGTTTAAGTGGGTAAAGGTTGATTATAATAGGCAAAGAATTATAAAGATTATTCCCCTAGCAATTATTTATCCCATGTTGTTTTTTGGATTTCAGACCTTTGGACTCCAACACGCCACATCTTCAGAAGCAGGTATCCTCTTGGCATCAGCCCCAGTCTTTACCTTGATTCTGGCAAGCTACTTCTTAAAAGAAAAGTCCACTAGCTTGCAAAAACTATCTGTTGTCCTATCGGTAACAGGAGTGATTTATATCTCAGTAATGAAAGGGTCCACCCTAGATGTAAATAACATAAAGGG
>DASRNA010000224.1:0-2428 GCA_035647655.1 Clostridia bacterium
ATACAATACCAAGCACCATACAGGCCAGTAGGGCAGAAGCACCCGTATAAGTTGCAACTGCAGAGGTTATTGATATAACACCAAGGATCCCGCACATTCGATTGGATTCCTTCTTAAAATAGTGCAGTGGTATAAGTAAGACCAAGGCAAAAACAACCCCAATTATAATTGATAATGCCAGCTCAATAAAGGGAGAAAAAAGGGTCATTATGCTAAAGGGGATACCAGAGCTGATGGTTTTTGCAAAGGTGGCAGCAAATCCAAAGGCGATTATAGCTATAGCATCATCAATTGCAACAACGCTTAACAAGGTTCTGGTAAGAGGCCCCTTGGCCCTATATTGTCTAATAACCATAATTGTTGCAGCTGGTGCTGTAGCCGATGCAATAGCTCCCAGCATGAAAGCAAGGGGAAGCTCAAATCCAAAGATAAGTAAAGCAATTATTACAAATCCCATAGCAAATAGGCTTTCAAAGACTGCAATCACAACAGAAGTCATACCAAGCTTTTTAAAGTATGACCACTCTAGTTCTGATCCTATTGATAGCGCAATAAAACCCAGTGCTAATTCGGATACAATACCAATCCCATCAACTGCTTCAATGGGGACAATCCCAAGAGCGTGGGGGCCTATAATTAACCCCGCAATAAGATAGCCCGTTACATTGGGAAAACCAATCCGATGGGCAAGTTTTCCAAAGAACAGTCCCGATAATAAGAGTATTCCGACATATAATAAGGTACTCACTTTTCTTGACCTCTTCCTACTACATAATCTAGCGGAAGAATAAACATAATTCCTGTATCAGGCTCTGAAAAATCCCCAACCACCTCTTTTGTTGTCTTGATAATCGTTTCCTGTTGATCATCGCGAATGACCGTTAAAATGGTCTTGTTTTTTCTTCCATCATCATAATTTAAATAGCCTCGAAGTGATACTAAAAAGGGTATCTCCTCTTCCCTATAACCCGAATCAGAAAGTTCCCGCGCCATACCGGTACTGTCAAAAATCGTTGCTCCCTTAATGTTTTCTTTTGCAAAGGCAACCATTAAATCATCAAGTTTTTCAATATGATTCAAAATCAAAACAAATAATTTCATTCTTATCCCATCCTATCTGAGTTTTCGTAATTCTAGTTGTAGTCTTTCTTATAGCATCTGTATTAGATGTTAGCGACCTCTTTTTTTGCTACTACTTTCTTAAATTTTAGTACATATTTGATAAAAAAGCGAAATGCCCATTTGAGTTCAAGCACTCACCTTCTCTATTATACACCACAGGAGTAAAGCATTTGATCTCTATGTCTTTTAAAGCACTTACTACCTGTGGCTAAGGAAAATAAAGAGCTCTTTTCTAATTCTTTTTTTCTATCCACTTAAAAGGGAAAGCACCCAAATTACTAGGTGCTCTTTCTCTTTTATGGTTTTTCTATCTTAGAACCACTAGAAGGCTCTTTGTTTTTCCTGGGAGCTATCGTCTTTATTGAAGGTTTTTATAATTGTTGAAGAAGCTCTAGCTCCTGATCACTAAGCTCTCTAGATAAACCTTCTGGAAGGTCTTCAGGAAGGGTGAGATTGCCCATGGCAACTCGCTGAAGTTCAATGACCTTGGCACCAAAGCAGCCAAACATACGCTTAACTTGATGATAGCGGCCTTCTTTGAGGGTTACCCTAGCAGTCTTCTTACTTCTTATTTCCAATAGGGCCTCTTTACAGATCCCATCATTTAGCTCAACACCACTGGCAAAGCCTTGCACCATTTCTTCAGTAACAGGGATATCTAATTCTACCTGGTAGGTTTTTTTTATATCTTTTTTAGGTGAAAGAATATTATGAGCAAAAAGACCATCATCAGTTATAATCATTAAGCCCCTGGTATCTATATCCAGTCTTCCTGCAGGGAATAATTTGCGACCAGTCAATTCTTTAGGGACTAAATCCAAAACAGTCTGGTGGTCTTTATCTACTCTAGCGGACACATAGCCCTTGGGCTTATTCAAGATAAGATAAATAAACTCTCGATATATAATATCAAGGCCCTCAAGAGTTATTCTACTTTTATCAGGATCTACCTTTATCGCAGAAGATTTGATGATCTCACCATCAACTTCTACCTTGTTTTGTCGTATTAATTTTTTCACTTGGCTTCTTGAATACTTTCCTTGCGAAGCAATTATTTTATCTATACGTTCCACCATTAAACCCCTTTTCTTATTGTGCCTCTTAAGTTTAACATATATAATTATCGGCTACAAATACTCTAGATAGCCTATCAAATAATACTTTTTCCTACTTCTTTTTTCCACTTGTTTTGCCTTTAAAGCAAAGGTGTTATCGTCATTTTTTGCAAAAATGCCTAGCCTTATGTAACAAATCACAAAGGCATGTGAATTGGTAATTTCTTTACTATTGCTATACAATATAAGAT
>DASRNA010000225.1:0-2520 GCA_035647655.1 Clostridia bacterium
AGTCTTGGATGGTGGGGAGGTGGAACCATCTACGGTTTAGCTATGTTGACAGAGTTTAATCTCTGATTCACGCTACTAGAGAGTAGGGTTCACGGCGAAACCAATTGCCTGTTGGCAGGGGTAACCCTGATCCACGTATAACAGAATGGCAGAGGCCGAAAGCCACTTTTCTAAGACTCCGAACCTAAACCAATAATACAATTACATGACGGTTTTATAGTTGATCCTTTTCTGCTTGACAAGGGTCACTTCATAACAGTTAAAAGCTCTTGTTCTAGTTGCTTATAACTAGAAATCCTTCTAAAAGGCTTTTTTGCCTGACCAAAGCCAAAATCAACATAATAAAAATTTATTCCAGCAAAATCAGCAGCTATTTCATCCCCCCTAGTATCACCGACATATATAGGGTTTTTTAGTCCATGCTTTTTCATAATATAAAGAAGATTTTCCCCCTTGGGTCTTTTTCTTTCTCCCCAGCAAAGGTGATCAACAAAAAGATCTTCCAAGCCATGGGTTTGTAGAAAGGTTTCAATATAACCCTCTTGGCAATTACTAACGATAAAAAGTGGATATAGGTCCTTAAGTTTTTTTAGGGTGCTTACCATATCAGGATAAAGTAGACTGCCTTCTTGCCTAATAAGAGCCAGCTCAAGGGTATAAAACTCTTGAAAAAGCTCCATTTTCTTTTCTTGCGCCAGGCCCTTCATGGTCTTTTGAGCAATTTCATCCATTTGCTTACCCATAAGGGAGCAAAAAGTGTCGTAGTCAGTGGCTTGAGCACCATATTTATCCTCAATATGGCGTAGGGCTTTAAAGGCTGGCTTAGTGGCGTTCCAGAGAGTACCATCGAGATCGAAAATGATTGCGTCCATTAATAACTCCTTCTATTTTGCATAATGTCGATAATACTTTCATCGACATCCTTCATTCCTTTTGAACTCAGTAGGGCTAGATTTTCAATGCTTTTTTCTGCACAGGGGTCAGTTAGTCCGTTATGATCAATAATAATAGTTCCTTTTAGTGAAAGTAGGGCTGCTTGTACGGCGGTCATGGCAGCTGTACCAAGCTTTAAGGAACATCCTGGTTTTGCCCCATCGCATACAACACCAGCCTGATTGGCAATAATATTATTGACTGTACCGGCGATAGCACTTTTTCCCCCAAGGACCCAAGCGATGGCAGAACCGCTTCCAATAGCAGCAGCAATACTGCAACCGCAAAGATTAGAAAGTCTACCAATATAATATTTAACATAACTGGTTATAGTGTGACTAATAGCCAAGGCCCTAGCTAGGGTAGCATCATCAAGGGATTTTACTTTTTGAAGAGCGACAAGGGGTAAAATAGCAGTAAGCCCATTGTTTCCGCTTCCTGAAGAGCTCATTACACTGACTCTTTCTCCGCTCATGCGCACATCGCTAGCTGCTGCTGTTAAGACAAAGGCTAGATTGGCAAAATCTTCTGAAATAAGCCCTTCTTTCATATTTTGGTACATATTAAAGCCAACACCTAGGCCGAAACGTTTTTCCATCCCTAACTGGGCAGCTTTTTTATTCATTTCAAGTCCCTCAAGAAGAAAGTGGAGTTTTTCCGCGGGGATTTTTTCAATGGTTTCAACGATTTCTTCTAGCTTAAAACGATAAAACTTTTCTTTTTCATCATTGTTATCTGAAAGTCCCTCAGTCACAGCATCTTTATGAATGGTAGATAAAACTTTTCCATCCAGGCTAAGTTCGATAAGCTGATCATGGCGATCATATATTAAGACCTCTGCCTTGTGGTTTTTGCTTTCAATAAGAACCTTAATATAAACAGCCTTGTCTGTGTCAGCTATATCAACCCTAATAGGGATTTCTTTTAGGTAGCTATCAGCGATTTCTTTTTTTTCTGGAGTTACCTCACCAAGAAGCTCTAGACCCTTAGAGGGATCACTAAGGGCTGCCCCTAAGGCGCCAGCTACATCAAGCCCTGTTTTTTCAGTGCCAGGAATACCTACATCCATGCCGTTTTTATATATAGCCTTATTGGTTAAAACAGTTATTTTTGTAGGTTTTTCACCTATAAGTTGAGCCCCATAAGCTGTACCCAAGGCAATAGCCACGGGTTCTGTACAACCGATAGCAGGGCGAACTTCATTTTTTAAAAGCTCGATAATAAAATTTGATTGAGACATTTTTTTCTCCATTTTTTCTTTTGTCGGCTTGTATAGAGTAACAAAGTCTATTCTACACCATTTTGTAAAAAGAATAAAACTTTTAAAATGACCAGAGAGTTGGACACAGTGTTTTTCTTGGGTTATACTTAAAAACACCATGGTAAAATTTAAAACACGAAGTGAATTTATAATAAAAGAAGATCTTTACCGGGTAATATGGACCCTGAGCCTTCCTTTGATGCTGAACAATTTAATACAAACTCTATATAATTTTGTAGATGCCTTCTGGCTTGGACGTTTGGGTCACGAGCAGTTTGCCGCGACTAGTTTTGTTTGGCCAGTTGTGCACTTGTTTGTTTCTATCG
>DASRNA010000226.1:0-2324 GCA_035647655.1 Clostridia bacterium
GGTAACCCTGATCCACGTATAACAGAATGGCAGAGGCCGAAAGCCACTTTTCTAAGACTCCGAACCTAAACCAATAATACAATTACATGACGGTTTTATAGTTGATCCTTTTCTGCTTGACAAGGGTCACTTCATAACAGCTAACATATCAGAAAGGGATTTTATGAAAAGAAATAGAATTCTTCTTGTCATTATACTCCTTTGTGTTGTTCTTACTGCCTGCAGCGGGTCCGAGGGCCTTGCCCCTCTGCCCGCCCCACAGGTAGATCAGAGCAGCAAGTTTGGAGTAGATCAAAACATCAATATGGAAACCATTGATAATTACTTACATAGGGAGGATGTTGCCTATAGGGATGTGCGTATGCTCTTTGACCCCGCAGATTACGCGGCTGTTGGTGGCGATGCGGATCTATCACAAACCATCCACGGCTTTAAGATTGTCCCCTATCCCTATCTAGCCACCTTATCAGAGCTACCTGTTACAGGAGCCTATAATGATCGTTGCCTTTTTAATGTGGAATGGACCGATAGCAGGGAGATTCTTTCTGCGGAAGCAAATTATAAGGAATCCATGCAAATTTTAGAAGAATTATTCCCCAAAGATCAGGCCATTTTTATTATGTGCGGCGGCGCCGGATATTCTCAAATGATGAAAGAACTACTCATTCATCTTGGATGGGATGAGGCCCTACTCTATAATACGGGAGCAAACTGGTCCTATACAGGAGACAATAGCCTGGAATTAATTATTTATTCCGAGGATGCCAAGGAGCCAAATACCTATGCCATTTGGCGAGCAGATTATGCTTATTTACTCTTTGACAAATTGCAGCCCATTAAAGATTGAGTATAAAAAAGATGATAAAAAAATCAAGATTTACCTTACTTCTATTAATGCTTATTCTCTTTACTGCTTGCTCCCAGCCGACTGATAAGGCCTTAGTCCAAGAAAGCTACCCCTATCCAACCTTTGATTTTACCCACTTTGCTTCGGGAGGAAATGCCGAAATATACCCAGCGGTAATCTTATTTGAGCAAAGTGTCTCTACCTTTACTTCCTATCAGGTGGCCTTTGTGTCCTGTACTTGCCGGGATAGTCTGGTAAACTATTACTCTGTTTGCTATGTAGAGCTCCTTAATAATAAGCCCAGTGCTGAGCAATCAGCCATACGCTCCATTACCTTTGGGCAAAACCAAGGACTTTGGGGAGATAGTAATCCCAATTATTATATATCTGAGTATACCCAGGAATATATGGATGAGCATTTTGTCCAAAACCTAGTCAAGATGACCAAGGAAGAGATCGATGCCTGGGAGGGATATGGAAGTAGCCTAGAAACGGTGGATATCGATGCTATTTCTGGTGCAACGGTTTCTACGGGAAATATCACTTCTATGCTACAGGGACTTTTTGCTTATCATGCAGAAAAGTATTATGAGTAAAAAGGGTCCTAATACATCTTCTTGCTACTTTTATAGGGATATTTAGGCACAAAAAAGGGAGGCTCCAGAACTTTTTCTAGTTCTAGGGCCTTCCTTTTATTTATCATGACTTTAGTTTTTTAAGAGCAGCAATTACTTCCTCTACTAGGTCCTCCCGGTTTTTTTTATCAACTGTAATAAGTAAGATGTCTTGGCGCTCTCGGACCTTGTCGATAAAGGGGTTTTGGGTGTCTTGGAGTACCCCTAAAACGTGATGGTCTCCATCTAGGCACTGCATTACTGCCTTTTGAAAGTTTGGAGCGTTTTTTTCAAACCTTCCTAATTCATCCATCATAATATAGTTTAAGTCCTCTTGGGCCCTTTCTAGTAGCCGGCTGCCAAATTCCTCAAAGCTATCTACTATGGGTCTGTGTTTTCTGGCCTGAAGATAGATGGATATTGGGATGTCATTTTCAAAGCCTGGGGGCAAGGGGCCCAGGCCATGAAGACAGAAGCCACGGAAATTGCCCTTGACTGTATAGGGTAGGGTTAAAAAACCCCAAGGGCTTATATCCAGCTCTTCTAGTACTTTTTTCCATAGGGTTGACTTTCCCACTTGTTTGTCTCCTGTTAAAAAAATATGGCGTTTTTCCTGCATCTTTCACCTCAGATCTGCTTTCCTTTATTTTTCTATATTTGTCCTCTATGATTTTATACCTGTTATGATTGATTTTATCCCCTAGGGGCACTTGTGTTTTATGCTCTTAAGAAAAGAGTTGATTCTTTGCGAATCATATTCTTCAAAATAGGAAGCCTCTGCCCAGATCCTTAGCTCCTTGTCTTCTGGAGGAGCGGTCACTACTCCATCTAAAAGGTGGGATATCCAAAATAGTAGTCTTCTA
>DASRNA010000227.1:0-7916 GCA_035647655.1 Clostridia bacterium
ATACTCACTAAGAGTATTAGTCGATTTGGTAGGGACACAGTGGATACACTTGAAGCGTTAAACCAGCTAAAAACTTTAGGGGTGCGAGTTATATTTGAGCAAGAAGATTTGGATACTTCAAATACAGATAGCGACCTTATGATCTCTATCATCGAAGCTATAGCACAGTCTGAAAATGAATCTCGTAGTGAAAATATTAAATGGGGAATAAAACAGCGTGCTGCACAAGGCACTTCAAAACTATATAACCGAAAATGTTATGGGTATGTACATGATAAAGAGGGCAATCTGATTATTAAAGACGATGAGGCTAAAAATGTAACGAAAATATTTGAGATGTACCTCCATGGGAAAAGTATTATTGGTATAGTTGCTGAGTTGGAACGGTTGGGTGTTAAATCTCCTACTGGAAAAGATAAGTGGAGCAAGCGTACTATTGATGTGATGCTTAGCAACGAAAAATATACGGGTAGTGTAAGATTATTGGATAATGGAAAACATGAAGTGGTTTATTTATGTGAGGATAATAACCCGGCCATTATTTCTAAGGAAACATTTCAAGCGGTACAGATAGAAAAAACTAAAAGAAGCAATGTCATTAAAGGCGAAAATGGAGTACAAAGAAAAAGTAAAAAATATAGTTCGAAACAGTAAATTTCGAAAATAGCCTAATTACAAATTGTAAGTCGAGAAGATAATATAGATTTAGAACCTTTATAAACACTAGAGTTTTGTTATATTTTATAAAAGAGTGAAATAGCCTAACAATTTCACCTTGTGGGAAGCCAGCTTATGAATGGCATTGGGGGGTCTGGAGATTTTGCTAGAAATGGCTACCTCTCAATTTTTTCGGCTCCTTCTACTGCCCTAGGGGGCAAGGTGTCCACCATTGTGCCCATGGTTTCCCATGTAGACCACACAGAACATGATGTGGATATAATAATTACTGAGATGGGTCTAGCTGATCTTAGGGGGAAAACTTCTGTGGAGAGGGCGGTGGAGATTATTGAAAACTGTTCCCATCCAAACTACAGGGACCATCTCTACTCCTACCTTGAGAGAGCTGTAAAAAGAGGGGGTCATGAGCCCCATCTTCTAGAAGAAGCCCTGAGCTGGCATGTCAACTTCATGGAGAGGGGAAGCTCCCTTTTCTAGTTCAAAAAAAGAGATCTTTGCTTTAAAGTTAGGCCTATGGTATGATTTATTGAACAAGTGGAGTCTTTGATGGAGGAGATATGCTGGAATATTTTAAGTTTTTTGCCAAGAAGGTACCTCCCTGAATGATGATCTATGTCCTGCTGGGAGCAGTATACCTCTTAGTTCTACTAGCTAAGTTTATCTTTAAGTTCTAGACAAGAAAAATCCCTCACTGGAGGGATTTTGTCTATATTAGTACAATTTGCTCAATTTCTAAGCTTTCAAGCTCTATGAGCTTTTTTAATTTTTCTTCCTCACTGGCCTCGCTGGCCCAGGAGATACCACAGCCTGAGGAGAGCTCCCTGGGGACGGGTATCAGCCTTCCAGGGATTTTAGCTTCCTTAGCTAGGCTCTCCATATACATAGCATCTGCTATGGTGTGGAAGGTTATAATACATCTCATGCTAGGGCCTGATTATTACTTCAAAGTCAAGGCCAACTTCTTTAGCTTCCATGGGGACCTTTTTGTCCTTTAGAAATTCAACTACATTTTTATAGCTGTGGGCTTCGCTGAGAAGGATTTTTAGCTCTTCACCAGGAAAGGCCTTTAGGGCCATGTTTACTTGCATTACAGGTTCTGGACAGGATAGTCCTCTAACATCAATTTCTCTCATATTTTTCTCCTATGCTTGTTTTTTGATTCCAGTAAAGGCGACGATGAATAAAAAGGCTATAGACACTAGAGCTGCGATTTGACCTGCAGGTCCTGGTCCGCCTAGGGCTGCTGGTGCGTCAGCTGTTGCCTTTGCTGCAGCAGTAGAGGCCAGGCCAAAGTTATGGGCAGAGGCTGCTCCCAGGAGCATACCTAGAACAGTGACTACAGAGTCTGCTGAGCCTTGGCCTGCTAGGATTAGCTGGCGAGCTGGGCAACCTCCAAGGAGGACAGCTGCAAAGCCGACGATGTAAAGACCAAGTATGTTCCACAGGGTCTGGGCATGGGCAACAGGGCCAAAGGCGCTAAAGGCGAAGTTATTTGTAACTACATTGTAGCCAAACATGACTAGAAAGATTCCCAGTAGGATGGCAAAAAGATCAAAGTTTTTCATGAGGATGACGTCTCTAAATCCACCTGCAAAGCACATCCTAGAGTGGTAGGCTAGAGCACCAAAGGCAAGGCCTGCCACCAGGGAAATAATCATAGGAGCATGGATGCTACCAGGGCCAGCTTCACTCCAGGCAAAGGATGAGGGGACTAGGACACTCATTAAAAAGATAAGACCAAAGATTACAGGGAAAAAGGCACCGCTTTCCTGCCTCACTGGGTAGCTTCTACCAAGGCTAAAGCCTTTTTTAAGAAAGAAGGCTCCTGTAGCTACACCCAGGATAAAGCCTACAAAGCCAACATAGGCTGAGATGTCTCCTGCTGCCATTCTAATTATCATTCTTGTGGGGCAGCCAAGGAAGATTAGGGCGCCAATCATCATGGCAACGCCGAGGAAAAACCTAATGGCTGGCGAGGAGCCTCCTGTGGCTCTGAACTCTTTTTTATAAAGAGACAGGAAGAAGGCACCTAGGACCAGGCCTACAATTTCAGGACGAAAGTACTGGACGACAGGTGCTGTGTGGTATTTCATTGAGCCTGCAATATCTCTAACAAAACAGGCTATACAGATAGCCATGTTGGTAGGGTTACCTGCTATGGCTAGTGCCATGGTAATTAGGCCGGCAATGATGCCAAAGCCAAAGAGTTTGTATGTATTTTTCATTAATTAATCCTCATTTCTATAGGCTGATATTTCCTTTAGGGCTTCTAGGGCGGCTGCTACTTCCTCTTTATTATTGTAGGAGGAAAAGGAGAACCTGACTGCTCCCTGTTCCACCGTTCCCAGGAGCTCATGGACCAGAGGAGCGCAGTGGGCTCCTGGTCTTGTGGCTATAGAGTAGCATCTAGTCAGTAGGTCTGAGACGTGGCCTGAGTCCATGTCTCCTATGTTTAGGGTGACTATTGCTGCTCCTTTTTCGGGTCTTTCACTGTAGATTTTGATTCCGTCAATGTCCTTTGCCCCGTCATAAAAGTCTAGGGCAAGGTCTTGCTCTTTTTTTCTAAGTAGGTCTATATCCACTTTTTTAAGGTAGTCTAGGGAGCCACCTAGGCCTGCTATTCCCACCCCGTTTAGGGTTCCGGCTTCCAGTCTATCGGGTAGGTGACTGGGCATGCCCTTTTCAAAGGAAAACATGCCTGTACCTCCGCTAAAGACTGCTTTGGGTTCGGCTCTTTCGGAGAGGATGAGTCCGCCGGTTCCCTGGGGACCCATGAGAGTCTTGTGGCCAGTAAAACAGAGGGCGTCGATAAAGTCCTCCTCAATATTTATGGGGAAGACCCCAGCAGTCTGGGAGGCGTCAAGGATAAAGAGCAGGCCTTTTTCTCTAAGGTACTGGCCTATTTCCCTTACCTGGGTTAGGCCCCCTAGCACATTGGAGCTGTGGGTTAGGACCACAGCCCTAGTATCATCCTCAAGGTTGTTTTTTATATCCTCTAGGCTGATAGAGAGGCCCTCCGGTTTAAAGAGCTTTAGGTTTACACCGCTAGCCTCTAAACTGTAGAGGGGTCTCAGTACTGAGTTGTGTTCATAGTAGGAGCTAAGAACCCTATCTCCTGGGCTAATTAGCCCCAGTAGGGCAAGATTTAGACTGTGGGTGGCATTATAAGTAAAGACAGTCCTGTTGATTTTGCCCCCAAAAAATTCCGCCATTTTTTTTCTTGTCTCAAAGACGCTCCTAGCTGCATCCAGGGCGCTTTCAGAAAGCCCTCTACCGGGGTTTCCCAGTTCAAGGCTTCTTAACATGGCTTCTCGCATTTCTGCAGGTTTATTTGTTGTTGTTGCTGAATTATCTAGGTAGATCATCCTAGCCCCTTTCTTGACAATAAAAGCTAACACCTGAGGTGTGACTTGGCACTGCTTTGATGTAAAACCAGGGGCCTATTAAATCTGTGGAAGGGGTAAAAACTAGGCAATTGGTTTTTAACCCTCTATAGAATAAAGAAAAAGCCTTCTGGGAATCTAATCCTAAGAACCCTAGAAGACCAAAGAAAAGTCTAAATAGAGCAAGATGAAAGGATTAGTGCATCAAAACTATCTTCATGCCATGAAGTGAGGCTTTTGCGTCAAGTGAAGAAATTGCATAGATGGCTCATGGGTGAGCTTTTACTTGTAATTAATCCCATCATTATTACTCCTTTCGGGAAAACTTTATCACAGAGGGCTTGGGACGTCAACACCTTATCGGACGAAAAGTTAAGCTACCTTTTCTAAAGCCTTACACTGCAGGCTGAGAAGAAATTCATTTGGACTGAGATACCCTAGTGCCTACTGCTTTCGCTCACTATTGTAAAAACTATAAATATGCTCAAAGATACTTTGACGGGCCTACTCTCTAGTTTTAAAGTTAGTCCCATGGACCACCCCCTATGTGTTAGGATAGTTGTCGCATGAAGAAAAAAGTGTACACTATTAATAAGGACAAACACTAGGGAGAATAATGGATATACAACCCTTTTCTTTGCATGAAATTAAGTGACCATTTTAGTGAGTAATTGCTGTTCATACTGCAACGGCGTCATTCCTAAAGTAGTGTGGATTCGCTTGTTCGGGTAGTAATCATCTAGATAGTTACGAAGAACGACTTCCATTTGCGCTTTGGTAAGATGACGATTTGGCTTAATGACTTCTGTTTTAACAGTTTTAAAGAAAGCCTCTGCTACAGCATTGTCAATAGGCTTTCCAGCGGCACTCATGGACTGTCTTAAGCCGTTCTCTTCACAAAGAGCTGCAAAGGCATAACTGCGATACTGACTTCCTTGATCACTGTGGGTCATGGCACCTTCCTTAGCATCACCTTGTCGAAGGAGACGCTCCAGTGGCTCTATGACACAACTTTTTCTCATATGTTCGGTGATTCCATAGGACTTAGGAAGTCGAGTCGCCAAGTCAAGGTAGGGTGTTAAATACAATCTTCCATCACTGCAGGGAACATAGGTGATGTCTGTCACGAAGATCATACCAGGTTTAGAGCTGTTGAAATCTCGCTTCAGAAGGTTATCGTGAAGAACCCCTTCTTTCGATGCATGGTGCTGCTTTTTGCGACGTTTGCGGCTATAAACACTAACCAGTCCAGCACGTTGCATGAGCATGGCCACTGTTTTCTTGTTGGTTTCGATGCCTTCTTCATAGAGCTGCTGGGCAATACGCGGAGAGCCGTAGCGACCTTTGTGCTCATCGAACACACGCTTAATCTCTCCTGTTAGCCACTGATGATGTAAAGCTGTTTGGGAGGGAGGACGATGGCGAAATGCGTAATAGCCAGCGCGACTAACATTCAGGAGTTTGCAAAGGAGCTTTACGCTGTGGTCTCCAGCTTCGTTGCGGATAAACTCAAACTTTACCTTTTTTGATTCTTTGCAAACTCCTGAAATTTTTTTAGAATGGTTAGCTCCTCCTTGAGCTGTTCGTTTTCCTTTTCTAGTGCGTAGATGCGTGCAGCCTCTGGTAGTCGGTTTCCTTTACCAGCGAAGGCATTATTACCATAGCGTTTATACTCAGCTAGCCAGCGAGAAACAATTGGACGTGCAATCCCGTATTCTTTAGAAATCTCTCCAACTGTTTTCTGGCCTGTAAGAATGTGTTGACAGATTTGAATCTTGAAGTCTTTCGGATAGGTCTTTCGCATGATGGGCCTCTTTCTTTAACCGGTAACTTAACTGTGTGTTAAGGAAAGTGTAGCATATCCATAAATATGTCAAAAGAAGCGAAAAGCAGAAGAAGTTATTCGAAAGAATTCAAAGAATCAGTTCTACAAAGACTGGAACCTCCAACTAATGATACAGTAACTAGCTTATCAAAAGAGCTAAACATAACCAGGGGCAGCATTTACCAGTGGATTAGAGCCAAAGAAAACCAGCCCAAGGAATTTAAACCAGCATCCAAATGGTCTTCAAAGGACAAATTCCATGCTGTTTTAGAAACTGCCACCCTAAGCCAAGAAGAATTAGCAGCCTATTGCCGCAGGAAAGGTCTATATGTAGAAGATTTAGACATTTGGCGTGAGCAGTGTATTATGGCAAATATGAGGGATGCCAAGGATCCCTTGAAGCTTGAGGAAGATTTACAAAAAGAGAAAGATCGCTCCAAAGAGCTAGAAAAAGAGCTAAGGATAAAAGAGAAAGCACTGGCAGAAACAGCAGCTCTTTTAGTACTAAGAAAAAAGGCCCAAGCGATTTGGGGGGACCCCGAGGTAGACTAATCAGTGGCCCAAATCGCGCAAAAGCAGTAGCACTGATTGATCAGGCAAGGGCAGCTGGAGCTAGATTAAAATCTGCCTGTACCATCCTAGGTATTAGCGAGCGCACATACCAGAGATGGACAAAAGATGGCCTGATTAGAGAAGATCAAAGACCCATAGCTAAAAGGCCCACGCCAAAAAACAAACTAACAAAAGAAGAACGCGAAGAGGTAGTAAAAACAGTTACCACCCCTGAGTTTGCTGATTTAACACCCCATCAAATAGTACCCAAGCTAGCTGATGAAGGAAGATATATCGCATCAGAGTCAACCATCTATAGGATTTTAAAAGAAGAAAGAATGAATACCTATAGAGGTAGAGCCCAGACGCCAGTAAAAAGGAAAATTCCAACACATATAGCAGTGGGCCCCAATCAAGTTTGGACTTGGGATATCACCTGGCTTAATGCCTTCATCAAAGGTCAGTATTACAAGCTTTACCTGATATTAGATATGTTTAGCCGTTTAATAGTAGCCTGGGAAGTATGGGAAACTGAAAAATCCCAATATGCCGAACAACTGATCCGATGGGAGTCCCATGAAGGCGGTCGCATTCCAAGCTACCTTAGAAAAGTTAGGAGTTCAAAGTTCCTTTTCAAGACCCAGGGTAAGTAATGACAACCCCTATTCTGAATCACTTTTTAAAACTTTATAGTACTGCCCTAAATACCCTTTCAAAGGGTTTGGCAGTATAGAAGAGGCCAGAAAATGGGTTAAGAGGTTTGTGGATTGGTATAACCTAGTCCATTTGCACAGTGGAATCAATTACCTCACTCCATAACAAAGGCACTATGGACTTGATAAAAAAATCATGGAAAACCGGATAGAGGTTTATGAGAAAGCTAGGGCTAAACACCCAGAAAATTGGTCAAAAAACATCAGGGGTTGGTCACTCCCGAAATATGTTGCATTAAACCCTTTAAAGGATGAAGAACTTGTTTTAGCCTTGAAAGAAGTAGCTAAATAGAGGAATTTTTGAAAACGTAATATTTGGCCAGCGATCCATTTATATTGAGAAGCCGGCATGATAGCCTATCAAGAAAGGCAGGGCATAATTTTCTAGATACCCTTATGCACAATAATTATGCCAGTAGAGGCTCAATGTAAATGGCAAATCGCGGGGATGTACAAACCTGTGGAAAAAATTTAATGCGACAACTTGCTTGACACATACCGTTTCCTGGTGTGTCTTGGCAGCGATGTCAGGTACACTTCCTAGGAAACATCTTATCCAGCATCCTTAAAAAAGACTCAAAAGCCTTTAGGGAAGAGCTCAAAGTCATCTTTCTTTTAACTGACATCGAAGCTGCTAGAAGGGCCAAGAATCATCTGCTTATAGACTAGGAGGGTGAGCCTAGGTATGAGAAGGCCTGTATCACTCTGGACGAGGGCTTTGAGGATGCTTTTCAGTATGCTGTAAATGGTACAGCTCACCCGCGC
>DASRNA010000228.1:0-2241 GCA_035647655.1 Clostridia bacterium
TTCTTACTCTTCTGTCTTCCATGGCTTTTAATACGGGTCCATAAAAAAGCTTATTTAAGATAAATAAGAGCAGAAAAAAATTAATAATTTGCGCTACAATTTCAAATATGCTAATTTCCATCTTAGCCTACCACTAGGTTCCAAAAGGGATTAGCAAACAACAAAATCATAGCAATAACAAAACAATAGATCGCAGTAGACTCTATCATGGCCAGGCCAACAAAAAGAGTTCTAGTTATGGTATTTGATTCATCTGGTTGTTGGGCAATGGATCTTAAAGCCTGAGATACTGCCTGGCCTTGACCTAGGGCAGGTGCAATAGACCCCAAAGCCATAGTGATTCCCGAAATAATAATTGATGTCATACCAATTAAACCAATATTATCCATTAAATTCCTCCTTTTTTATTCCGTGTCTAAAGTCTTTTTCTTTGTACTTGATGCTATATAGACAATCGCAAGAATTGCAAATATATAGGCTTGAATCACACCGGTTAAGAGCCCTAATGCTTGAATGACAATCGGGAAGAAAAGTGGAACAACTCCCAATAATATGGCTACTACAACACTAGAACTCATTACATTTCCATATAAACGTATGGCAAGGGATAAGGTTCGTGATATCTCGCTGATAATGTTAAAGGGCAACATAATAAAGGTTGGTTTGAGATATTCTTTCATATAGCCAAGAAGGCCCCTATCTGTTATTCCATAAAATGGGACCGCCAAAAATACACACAGGGATAAGGCAATTGTAGTATTTAAAGAGCCTGTTGGTGGTTTAAAGCCTGGGACAATTGACAAAACATTTGATGCTAGGATAAATATAAACAAGGTGCCAATAAAAGGCAGATATCTACCGGGATCTTCTTGACTTATTTGTCTGATCTGTTCATTAATAGTTTCTATTACTGCTTCCAGTATATTTTGCCCTTTAGAGACTTCTGTGCCTGGTTTAATGGTTCTAGTAACCAGATAGGATACCAGAATTAATATCAACATCAAAACCCAAGTAAAAACCAGTGTGGCTGTTATTCTAACAAATCCCCACTCAAAATATACGATTTGACTTGGATCAATATTCATATGATCACTTCCTTTCTGAGTTTGAATTAGAAGAGTGTTTTCTTACTTGAAATACCAGTATAAATCGAATCAGCATAATTCCTATAAATCCCAATAAGATACTCTTATAGCCTCTTTGCGCCAAATAATATAAACCAACTAGCAAAATTCCCATCCGAATGAGTAAAGATAAGGCCATAAAAAGCCCTGGATTTCTAACAGCCTTGATTTTATGGGTACTATAGTAGAGACCCCCAAAATAAATAACTCCAATAAATAAACCGCTTAAAAATGAAATCATCATATTCTCTCCAATTTCTATTTTTCCCTGTCCTGACTATTGTCATTTAGCCAGCGCCAAGCATTAAAAGAACCTAAAATAACTCCTACAAAGATAAGAGTTAAGGTCCAGGAAAAATTGGATGAGAATCTTTTATCTAAATAAACACCCAGTGCTATGGCTAAGAGTGTTGGTACGGTAATAGACCAACCGACAATGCCAAAAAAACCCAAGCCAAACATTATTTCTTTTCCTTCTTTTTCGGCCTTGATTTTTTTTGCTACGTCTTTTTCTACTTCCTCTAAAAGTTCTTCTTCTGGAGTTCTTTTTTCTTCGCCCACAATATCACTTCCTTTTATTTGCTAAAATCCATAAATCTCTTCACAGTATCGGTTTCTAGTCTGAGTAGGGCTCGTTTTGCTTTTTTTTCACTTTCATTAAAGACTTCTAAATCCTTACGAACTCTCTTGGTGAGACTTTCTAAGGACTCTCCTTCTATTGCTTGCAAACAGGGAAGATAAAGATTGCTGCCTTCTTTTACCAGCATTCCTTGGCTTATGGCAAAATAAATTTCTTCTTTATCATCCCCATCTAGCCCAATCACCAAAACACCGGCTTTTAGAATCCAGGTGCCATCAAGGTGTTTAGGCAGAACCTGAAATTCCCCTTCGTTTCCAGGGGCTGTGATTTGATAGATTTCTTTATCAAAGGCTGTTTTATAGGGAAGCATAATTTTAAGTCTCATTATCTGCCCCCCGCTTATTTCTTTTCTCAACTGCTTCTTCGATTGTGCCAATTAAATATAAATCAGTTTCATCGTAGTCTTTAAATTCATCCTTTAAAATTCTCTCACAACCATCCAGGGCGTCTTCTAAATCCACCAGTCGGCCCTCTATC
>DASRNA010000229.1:0-3650 GCA_035647655.1 Clostridia bacterium
GTTTACCTCCTTTGCAAACTAATACTAGTCTAAACGAAAATATAAATCATTGCAATGGACTTTTAGTGATTAAGTCCTTGACGAAAAAAATCCTAGAGAGTAGAATGATATTGCAATTGAATATTTTTTTCAGAAGAGGGAAGGAGGTTTGAATCCTCCACAGAGCCGCTGCTGTAATAAACTGGAAAGACTCATATCCACTGGTAATACTGGGAAGGAGAGTCATTCCTAATAGTTTTAAGTCAGAAAACCTACCTGGGAAAACTGCAACCAATCTCTTCGGACCTAAGAGAATGCATGGCTTTTTCTTATTAAATGGATAGGCTGTTTTCTCTGGGTGAAGACAGCTTTTTTATTTAGAAAAGAGGAATGTATGAAAAGAAATGTCTTAATCGCCCTTGTACTTAGTATACTTATGTTGTTTACTGCTTGCCAGTCAACTAGTAATACTGAGCTTCCTGACACCGACCGAGCTGGATATGCCATTGAGCTTCCGCAAAAGGTCGAAACGATTGTCTCTTTAGCCCCTTCTACGAGCCAGGTTATTGAGTCTCTTGGACTTAAAGACAAACTCATTGCAGTAGATAGCCAAACACCTTTTTATCTTGAAGGTGTTGACCAGCTTCCGCAGTTTGACCTTATGAGTCCTGATCTTGAAGCACTCGCTGCATTAAATCCTGATCTTATATTTACCACTGGTATGTCATCTTTAGATGGTGATGATATCTTTTCTCAATTAAAAGATTTAGGTATTTCTATAGCCACAATCCCTTCTAGTGAAAGCCTAGAAGATATACAACTTGATATACAGTTTATTGCTGACGCCCTTGGTTTATCTGAAAAGGGTGAAGAAATAAGCGCTCAAATGCAAAAAGATATCGATGTTATTGCTGATATGGCAAAAGAAATAAAGGAACCCAAAACCGTTCTTTTTGAAATTGCAGCCCTTCCAGACATCTATAGTTTTGGCTCATCTACCTTTTTAAATGAACTGCTTGAAATCGTTGGGGCAGAAAACATATTTGCGGATCAAACTAGCTGGCTT
The DNA here is from genome assembly GCA_035647655.1 of Clostridia bacterium. Classification (GTDB taxonomy): domain Bacteria; phylum Bacillota; class Clostridia; order Peptostreptococcales; family Acidaminobacteraceae; genus DTU036. The sequence goes on from DASRNA010000229.1 coordinate 1,046, forward strand.
GCCGTTACTGAAGAAGCTGCTATTTCTGCAAATCCAGATGTTATTTTAACCAATGTAAATTATATAGAAGATTCTGTTGGTGAAATTCTATCCAGAAATGGATGGGAGGAGGTCACAGCAATCAAAGAAGAATCTGTTTACTATATTGATAATGGCTTTAGCAGCCTGCCAAACCAAAATGTAGTAAAAGCACTAAAAGAAATGGCACTAGCCATTTATCCTGAGGTTTATGCTTCTTTAGAGGATTAATTATGAAAAAGCCTATGCAAAAAATTATCTACAGCCTACTTTTGGCAATATTAGTAATAATCATTTCCACAGTAGTTGGATCAGCTAATATTCCATTTAGTCAGATTCCAGCCATTTTTTCGCATAAGCTTTTTTCTAACCCACTTCCGGCTGAAATCGATAGCCTTTTAGTTGATATTTTTTGGAAAATCCGCCTCCCAAGAGCCCTGGCCTCCTTTTTAGTCGGGGGCGCTCTAGCTGTAAGTGGAACTGTTATGCAATCAGTACTAAGGAACCCTCTGGCTTCATCTTATACCCTAGGTGTTTCTGCAGGAGCCTCTCTTGGAGTGGCTCTTTATATGGCTTTTGGTATTTCTTTACCGATTATTGGTAATTTTATTTTACCTTTTATCGGCTTTAGTTTTGGCCTAGCCACAGTTTTTATTGCCATAGGACTTTCTTCCCGGTTTAATCCAGGTCTTGAAAATCAAACCATTATCTTAACGGGTATGGTAATTTCTCTTTTTATGAACTCTCTTTTAACCATTATTATGTCTGTTTTCCGAGAGCATCTACAAAGAGTGGTATTTTGGCAGCTAGGCAGCTTTTCAGGGCTTAAATGGATTGAGCTTGGAATTCTTACTCTAAGCATTTTGCCTATAGTAGTAATACTAATGCGCTACACCTTAGAGCTTGATATCATAACTTTTGGGGAAGAACATGCTATTTCTGTAGGTATTGATCTTAAAAAAACAAAATTGATATTGATTACCCTGGCCACATTTCTTACTGGTGCCTCGGTTAGTTTTGTTGGAGTTATAGGTTTTGTTGATCTTATTGCTCCCCATATAGTAAGAAGGATATTTGGTTCCTCCCATAGACTTGTACTGCCTTTATCCTTTGTCTTTGGAGGAACTTTTATGGCTTTTGCAGATATTATTTCCCGGCTTATTATCTCGCCAAAAGAGCTCCCCATTGGCTCAGTAACTGCACTTATCGGTGCGCCTTTTTTCATCTGGGTATACTTCAGCAAGAAAAGAGGTGTCAATGCTTAAGTTTAAGAATGTCAGTGCCGGATATAATGGTAAAGATATAATTAAAGACATCTCCTTTAATCTTGCAAAGGGTGAGAGTCTAGCGATTATAGGACCAAATAGCTGCGGTAAAACTACACTTTTAAGAGCAGCAGCAGGAATTATTGAACATAAAGGAGATATAAAGCTATCAGGTCAATCAATTAAAGATTTAAAAAGAAAAGAAATTGCAGGCAAAATTGCACTGATGAGTCAGATTAATTATGTACACTTTCCCTATACAGTTTATGAAACAGTTATGATGGGTCGATACCGCTTTCTACGACAAAATATATTTGGCAAACCCAGCAAGGAAGACCTCGCCATAGTTAAGAAAACAATGGAAAGTACAAAGCTAATTGACCTTAAAGATAAACCCCTTAATGTTCTATCTGGGGGTCAGCTACAAAGGGTTTATTTGGCTCATACTTTAGTTCAAGAACCCGAGATTATTTTACTTGATGAACCAACCAACCATATGGATATGAAACATCAGATTGATGTCGTTAATTTTCTAAAAGGCTGGGCTTCAGTAAACAATCACGCTGTTATCGGTGTTTTTCATGATCTTAATCTTGCTATGGAATTAACTGAAAATCTTCTCTTTATGAAAGAAGGTAGGATTTTTGGAAAGGGAAAAGCAAAAAAACTGATTACTAGCAAATTTCTAAAAGAAATCTATGATGTTGATATCGTATCCTATATGACAAAGTCCTTAGGTCGCTGGCAGGAGTTTGAAAAGGAGTAAAATATGAAGAAAAAATACCGCAGTCCCTATGAAGCCTATCCCTTTTTATCTGATCCTTCTGATGATTTGCGCTGTGATTTTGAAATAATGACAGATCGCCTTGCTTCCATGACAGGCCTATTGGCATCCCTATGTCCTGAAGAAGAATTAAAAGAAGAACTCCTAAGAATAGATAGATTAATTTATCATTTAAATCCTAGTCTTAGAACATTTTTTAGTATTAAAGAAGAAGAAATGCAATTTCTTCTAGAAAGGGTAGGGGAGCTAGAGGTTGAAAATGCCTCCTTATACGATACTTTTATTCTACCCTCAGGATCTACAAGAGCAAGCCTAGCCCATCTACTGCGAGTTGATTCTAAAGCCCTAGTGCGTCTCCTATATCGATACGAAGAAAAGGGAAACAAAATAGAAACTCAAATCTTTGATTTTTCGAATTTACTCTCAGGATATTTCTTTCATCTTGCCATGAAATTAAATTCTTTGGATGAAGTAGAAGAGATTTCATATAAAAGTCGAAATTATAAATAATTGTTTTTACTTGGCTCATACACAAAAG
>DASRNA010000230.1:0-5229 GCA_035647655.1 Clostridia bacterium
TAATAATCCTTAGCCCTATAACCCCCTACAAGAATCTGAACAAGATCCTTATCCTTGAGCAGTTCAAAATCCGTGTCATAAAGCCAAGCAGTATTCTCTTCCTGGCTGCTGGATTTTTTGCTTGTGTCATTAAGCAGAATAAGGGCTTTTTTACCTTCTTGAGATAGGATGATTTCTATAGCCCTGCTAATAGCAATGGGGTTCATTCCTTTTGCTAGCATACGGTAGACGGTCTTGCCCTGTAGCTGTAAGATATCCTTGCGGCTTTTAACAATCTCAAGACCCTTTGAAGCTTGGGCGAGATCCTTTTGCGTAAAATTTAAGGTACGCATTAGGCTAAGGGCACAAAGCTGGGCATAGTGATCTAGGACATTTTCCCCCAGCAGGGGGTAGCGCTCTACCACGCCCTTGTAGTTGATAGAAAAACACTTATTTACATCTTTAAGCACAAAATCAGCCTTAAAATTTGTAAAGGAGCAAGAAGAGCAGTGGGCCTTTCCAATATGGTGGTATCGCCTAAAACTATAGACCATGGGCTGGTGGCATAAGGGACAAAGAGGGACATCCTCGATTAAACTTCCCCCTTGGGATTTTTCATGGGCTAACTGGGCAATGGAATAATAGGTCCTTGGGTTATTTCCCCCCAGTCTAGAACTAATTAGGTCATCGCTATTAAGAATCAAATGAGTGTTTTCAGGGATATGTTCTTGTAGGACCCTAAAGATAAATTCACCATGGGCATTTCTTAGATAGGACTCCCTAAAAAGATTGGTAACAAGAAGATAATCCGGAGGCAGTTCGCCAAAGATAATTCGACTTGCTCGCTCGTCCACTTCTAGGATGCAAAGATTAAGTTTAGGTCCTCCAAAAAAAGAAGAAGCATCCAAGAGTGTGGTGACCACCCCTTCTTTTATATTGCTGCCATAGCTATTGTGGGCAAAGGGTATTCCTAGATTAGTGTATAAGTCAGCGATAAGATTAGCTGTTGTGGTTTTACCATTAGTACCCGTAATGGCAATAAGGGTTTTGGGCTTGGACAAATGTATTAAAAAATCAGGACACAATCTTAGAGCAACAGCTCCAGGAGTGTGAGTGGCCTTGTGCCCTGTAAGTTTAAGGATAAAAGTAGTAAAACGAGCTGCGATAAGGGCTAAATAAAAACGCAGTTTTTTCATTGATTCCTCTTTCTATAAGTTTAAACCATATAAATTATAGCATAGCTTTCCTAGTAGCTTAGCAGATAAATATGTTTATTTTATGTTTATTCAGATCAACAAGCAATAATGATAAAAGTCTGGGATTTTTTCTTCTTTTATCATGATGGGGCTATTTAAGCTGGTATACCACTAGATAAATAAGCTAAAATCATGAAATTTATAGATGGACATTGGAAGAGAGGGCTAGATTTGTTATACTATCAGTGTTGGCATAAGAAAATCTACCTGGCTTAGAAGAAAAGAAGAACTTATAGGTAGATACAAAGGAATGATTATGAAAATCAATAATTACACGATAGTTGATGTTGAGACAGCTAGCCGCCGCACACCCAGTATCTGTTCTTTAGGGCTTGTGCATGTTAGTGGAGGAAAGATTGTTGCAAGTCATCATTATTATATAAAACCTCCAGGGCGTTTTGAGTATTGGAATATTAAAATTCACGGGATTGAGCCTTATAAGGTAAAAACAGCACCAAGATTTGCTCAAATCTGGCCGGAAATAAAAAAGTATTGTGAAAACAGCATTATTATTGCCCATAATGCAAGTTTTGATTTAGGGCAGATTTCTGCCTCTTTACAGGAAGCAAAAATAGCCCATCCTGATTTTTACTATATAGACACAGTAAAAATGGCCCACCGCGTTTTTCCAGATTTTCCAAAATACAATCTTGCTTATCTTAGTCTTGTTATGGATGTAGATCTAGGAAATCATCATGATGCCTTAAGTGATGCTACGGCAACCCATGGCATCTTTGATCTAATGCAAGAAGAATACCCCTTGCAAAGAAGTAATATCTCCATTTATAGAGGAAGTAGGGTAAAAACACTAAAGCGCAGTAAATTTAAAGGAAGTTTTGATCAAATACTAAAAATTCTAAGAAATTATCAAGCAGATGAAGTCCTAAAGGATGAAACAATAGAAGAAATTAAAAATTGGCTAAATGAAGTAGAAGAGTTCAAAAGATTTCATCCAGTTAGCGAGCTTCTTCCAAGATTAAACTTTCTTTTGCAAAGAGGTGTCTATGATGAAGGAGTTTACTGGATTATACAGCGACTCGCAATGAATTATTATAGAGAAAAGAAAAGAATAGAGCCAAATATTGCCTTAAAGGAGCTGCTAGTTTATTTAAAATCAAATGACTCTGAAAAGATAAGTTTCTGGCTTGAGGAAAACTTTCAACTCCGCGATGAATTTCTTTTTAATGAACTATGGAGAGCTTTATGGGAGTTTCACTTTCATAAACTAGGTAAAATAGAAGAGTTAATAAGCAAAACGAGTTTTTACCTTAGACCCTATGATGATATTTATTCAAAGGAAAAGGTTGCAGGAAAAAAGGGCATGATTGTGGGAAGCCTGTCTCCCAAAAAGATGAAGTATCTTTATCATGAACTTGATCAGGTAGGGGCTAGCCTGGGAGGAAACAATCCTAGAAAGGTAGATTTCCTACTTCTTGCTCCTGGAAAAACAGGACTGGATTATACACCTAGGCTAAGGAAAATTTTAAAATTAAAGGAAAAAGGAGGGGAATTTACCCTCCTAAAGGTAGGTAGCAGAAAATGAAAAAACTTATTACGATACTAGTGCTTTTGGTACTTTTAACATCTTGCCAAGCACAGGAATATCCTTCTAGAAGCATACAAATTATTGTTCCTTATTCAGCAGGGGGAACAACAGACCTTGTGGCCCGAGCTTTTGCCCAGGTTCTTAGCGCAGAGATAGGAGAGGAAGTAACTGTTGTTAATCAAGCCGGCGCTTCGGGTTCGGTAGCTACTCTTAGTGCCTATCAAGCGGCCCATGATGGCTATACATTGCTTTTTAGTGCAGATTCTCTGGGCATTCAGCGGGTGATGGATTTGACAGAGCTTAGCTTTGATGATTTTGAACCAATTATGCTTGTAAGCAATGATCCTAAAATCATTGTGGCGAATGCCAAGGGGCCCTATCAAAATGCCCAGGATCTTTTCTCTGCCATGAGAGACCAGGGGCTAAGCATGAGTTATACAGGCCCTGGAGGCTCAGGACACGTCCAGGCCCTGCTTTATCAGCAACTAGGTGCTAAGCTAACCCTAACCCCCTTTGATGGTGGACGTGAAGCGATTGTGGCTCTCTTAGGAGAGCAGGTAGACTTTACAAACTCTAATGCATCGGTTGTTTGGCAATTTGTTGAAAGTGGAGATTTAAAGGCTCTTGCAGTTTGTGGTAATACACCTCTGTCCTTGGATCCCTCCATCCCCCTTTTAGGGGATGAAGTGGAAGGAGCCGGGGAGCTTATGGATCTGGCCTTTACTCCCCTTAGTCTTCTTGTGGGAAAAGACACGCCGGCAGAAGTGGTTGAAATGCTACGTGAAGCTTCCAAAAAGGCAGTTAAAAACCCCCAATGGATAGAGTATATGGAAGAAAGCGGACAAGAAAAGCTTTATACAAAATACCCCGAGCCGGAACAGATGCGGGCGTTTTTTCAAGACTTTGAATCCAAAATGAGCTGGCTCCTGCACGATGCCGGAGTGAGTTCCTATAGTCCAGAAGAATTTGGCATTAAACGTCCATGAAAAAGTTCCCTATAGGCATTTTTGCCCTAGTTCTTTGTGTGTATGGTCTATATCTTGTTCAAGTTTCTGATATAGAGCTAGCCCTCTCACCAGGACTCTTTCCACTTCTTCTTGGACTTTTTATGCTGATTGTGGGAGGGGGTATTTCTTTTCAAAGATCCAAAGAAAAAACACCCCTTGTCTTACCTGGCTTAATTGCTGCTTATACAGGACTCTGGTTTGTAGTAGGGCCAAGAATTAGTACCTTTGCCTTTGCTGGATTTAGTCTTTATATTTTAAAGGAAGAATCCCTAAGCAGGTCTTTACTTTTTGGACTTTTACTAACTCTTTTTATCGATCTACTTTTTGCTCGCTTTTTTGGAATTCAATTTTGAGGTTTTTATGCTTTTCTTATATACCTTTATAGGCTCCCTTTTGGGACTAGTTGTTGGGACCATACCAGGGCTGAGTGTTACAATGGCTACAGCCCTTCTTTTGGGCTTAACCTATTCCTGGCCCACCCACCACGCTCTGGCAACCATTATGGGAGTCTATGTTGTAGGGGTCTTTTCGGGGGCTATTTCAGCTATCTTGATTAATGTTCCTGGAGCGCCTTCGGCTCTTGTTACTACTTTAGATGGGCATCCCATGGCAAAAAAAGGAGAAGGGGCTGACGCCTTATTTCTTGCAGTAATCTACTCTTTTGTTGGGAGTTTATTTGGCCTCTTAGCCCTAGCTTTATTTGCCAAACCTTTAAGTATTTTCGCACTTTCTTTTCGCACCATTGATTATTTTCTTTTGGCATTTTTTGCTTTAAGTGCGCTGATGTCCCTTTCTGGAGGAAAGCCAAAAAAGGCAATCTTAGCAGGAGTTGCTGGAATATTGTTTTCTCTTGTAGGGCTAGACCCTATTACTGGAACCCACCGTTTTACCTTTGGGATTCGGCTGCTTATGCCAGGCATCCCACTAGTGCCGGTTCTTCTGGGTTTTTTTGGCCTAGGGGAAGCGATTATGATGTTGGAGCAAAAAGACAAAACACGCTTTAAGTTAAACAAAAGAGAAATAAAAGCGAAGGAGGCTTTATCATATTTTCCTTTTTCTCTTTACTACGCTCTTCTGGGTACTCTTGTGGGGATTCTTCCTGGTGCGGGAACGCCAGTGGCTTCTTTTTTATCTTATTCTCAAGCAGCCAAACGCACAAAAAACCCCAAGGTGCCCTTTGGGCAAGGAGCAAGAGAAGGAATTATTGCACCAGAGGCTGCAAATAACGCCTGTGTAGGAGGAGCTCTTATTCCCATGCTTAGCCTAGGCATTCCAGGAGATGGGGTTTCTGCTATTATTTTATCCGTTTTTATGGTACATGGACTAAAGCCAGGCCCTCTTTTTATGATGGAGAATTATGATACCTTTCTTTGGATATTAAAAAGTGGCCTAGTGGCATCTGTGTTTTTACTTATACTAGGGCTTAGTCTAGCTCCCTACC
>DASRNA010000231.1:0-3905 GCA_035647655.1 Clostridia bacterium
ATATCCAGATAGACTTTTTTCCAATTTCCTCCCCATTATAGGGGGTATCATAATAGGGAATGACAAAACCATCTTTAGCTAGAGAGCTTTTGCTTTCTCTAAGATATCGCTCTTCTAAATGGCCCCCTTCTAGTACATTCCATACTTCAAGAAACATAACAGTAAAACTATCTACTGCATCTCCTTGTATTTTTACGGCTGTATCCTTCCAGTAGCCAAAACGCTTCTTCTCATTAATATACTCATCTGCAATATTTAGTCCCCCCGTATAGGCTACTTCCCCATCAATGACCATAATCTTTCTATGGTCCCGGTGGTTTTGATGGACCGAGAGGTTAACGCGCATAACGTTAAAGAGCCTGGCTTTGATTCCATATCCTTCCATCTCTTCTACAAAATCTCTGGGAAGATTAATAAAGGCCATCATCCCATCAAGTAAAAGACGCACCTCTACTCCCTCTTTTACCTTTTTCTTTAAGATATCCAAAATACTCTGCCACATAAGACCATCTGCTAGAATAAAGTACTCCATAAAAATAAATTTTTCTGCTTTTTCTAGTTCCACTAACATATCATCAAAATGAATTCTTCCATCATTATGGTAGTCTACCCCCTGGGCCTTAAAAACAGGAAAATCACCTGTGTTTTTCAAGTAACTGGAGGTAAGGGAGGCCAGGCCATCTTCTTCTTTAAGGTCCCTATGGACTCCTTCATTACTGATCTTATCGTAAAGAGGACCATAGCGGTTTGCCATGGTAGAAAACCTTTGATGCATGGCCTTTTGTTTCACATTAAAGGCAACAAAAAGATAAATAAGAATACCAAAAAAGGGAATGGTAAGTATTAGAAAGACCCAGGCCAGTTTGTACATGGGATTACTGGAGTCATTAAAGATATAAATAAAAACAATAAATTCTAATATAGGGATTATGGCTAGAACAAAGCCAAAGTAATCCCTTACATATCTTGCGGCTAAAACAAAAAGAACAATTTGCAGTAATAGTAAACCTGCAAAAACGATAAGTTTCAGATGCAGACTATGGCTGCGGTCTTCATTGGTCGCTTTTTTTCCTATTTCCATTTCTTTCCTCTTTTACTATTTCTATTTCTTCTTCGCTCAAGACCCGGTAACCTTTTTCTAGTAGAAGTTCAGTAAATATTCCTTTCCCCTTTACTTTTTTCCCTGAAAAATTTCCATCATAAATAAAATGAACTCCACAAGAAGGTGAGTTTTCCTTTAAAAGAGCAATTTGAATTTTTTCTTTTTCCATAAGATCTAGGGCCCTTTGGGCTCCCTGGACAAAGCCCCTTGTAACATCTTCACCCTGGCTATTTATTACCCTTTCTCCCCGGCGCTCGGAAGGAGCTCTAGGAGTTGAAAAACCTCCCAGCACTTCAGGACAAAGAGGGTAAAGATCAAAACCATCCAGTTTTATTTTTTCTACCGCCTTGCCATCATAACGACAAGCCTGACCCAAGAGACAGGCACTAATAAGAATTTTCATTTCTTCACCCTTTCCTTCCTAGTATAATCGAAAAACACAAAAGGGTCCATAATTAATACAGCAGGAATAGGAGTCTCTCTAAGTAAAAAGCAGTTTTATCTAAAAAGCCCCCTATAGGAATAATACTTACAATTTAACATCAAGAGTGTTAGATTTAAAGTAGGGAGTGGTAGTTTAGGAAGTCTTCCCCTTTTTTCTAGCTCAAGCCTAGGTAAAAAAGAGCCTTATCTTTGAAAATAACACAAGATATAAATAGACTTGTGAGGCAGGCAGATGACAAGAAGGATATTGACAATGGTTCTCAATTAAGATAGAATTAAAGCATTATAAAAAGTAGAGGTTAGGATGAAAAAAAATAGACATGGCAGAGGCAGAAGACACAAATGTCCCGTATGCCCATACAAAACAATTGCTGATCTTCCCCTGGGTGGCCAGGCAACCGTAGAAAAACTTTTAGGACAGGGACCCGTTAGAAGACGAATTATGGATATGGGAATTACCAAGGGTGTCAATGTAAAATATATTAAAAATGCCCCTTTGGGCGACCCCATAGAGCTCCTTGTTCGCGGCTACAAACTCTCCCTGCGTCTAGAAGACGCTAGAAAAATTCAGGTTAAATAATGAAACTCACTCTTGCCCTAATCGGAAATCCAAATTCCGGAAAAACCACAGTTTTTAATGACCTTACCGGCAGTAGCCAGTATATTGGCAACTGGCCCGGAGTAACAATAGAAAAGAAAAGTGGTCGACTTCTTCAAAACAAGGGAGTCGACCTTGTTGACTTACCAGGAATTTACTCCCTCTCCCCCTATTCTTTAGAGGAGGTAATTACGCGTAATTACCTTATAGAGGAAGCTCCCCATGCCATTATTAATGTCGTTGATAGCACAAATCTAGAGCGCAATCTCTACCTTACCACCCAGCTGATGGAGATGGAAATCCCCACAGTGATTGCCCTTAATATGAGTGATCTTACAGAAAAATACGGTTACTATATTGATAGTGAGAAGCTAACCAGGGCCTTTGGCCTTCCTGTAGTAGAAACCTCAGCCCTAAAGGGGACAGGACTCGCTGAGCTGGTTAGGGTTTCTGTTGATCTAGCAGCCTCGGGTAAAAACACAGCAAAACCCATTGTATTTCGCACAGAAATCGAAAGGGCCCTAAAGGAGATCCAAGATCTTTTCCCTGAGGAAGATCATAAGAGATATCGTAGCATCAAGCTCTTTGAGCGTGATGAAAAACATCTAGAAGAACTAGATCATCCAAGAAGGCAAAAACTCGAAGAAATTCTTGCCCCCCTTGAGGAGCAATTTGATGATAGTAGTGACGCCCTTATTATTGCAGACCGCTACGACGAAATTCAAAGACGGCTACTGGGTGTCCACCGAAAAGAAGAAAGAGGAAAAACACCCACCGAACGCATCGATGCCTTTGTTACCAATAAATACCTGGCCCTACCCATTTTTTTTGGCATTATGTATATTATTTATTATATTGCCATGACAACCGTTGGGGGATGGACCGTAGAATATATTGAAAATCTCGTGGGATATCTTAGTGGAAATGCCCAGCTGCTACTAGCAAACCTTGGCGCCTCTGCCTGGGCCCAGTCCCTGGTTTCCCAGGGCATTATAGGAAGTGTGGGGGCCATTTTTGCCTTTGTACCCCAGCTGATGATTCTTTTCTTTTTCCTATCTCTTCTAGAAGATACAGGCTATATGTCAAGAATCGCCTTTATTATGGACCGCCTCTTTCGACGTTTTGGCCTTTCAGGAAAAAGCTTTATCCCCATGCTAATTGGCACAGGTTGCAGTGTTCCTGGGATTATGGCCGCCCGAACCATTGAAAATCCTAGAGACCGTAAGATGACCATCCTTCTTACTCCTATGATTCCCTGTGGGGCAAAACTACCCATCTTTGCCATGTTTATTTCTCTTATCTTTGGAGGAAATCCTTGGCTGGGCCCCTTGATTTATCTTCTTAGCATTGTAACAGTCTTTATTTCAGGTATGATTTTAAAGCGCTTTCGACGATTTCAAGGAACCCCCTCGCCCTTTGTTATGGAGCTACCTGCCTATAAACTTCCCAGCTTAAAAAACGTTTTTATTAGCATGTGGGATAAGGCCCTGGGCTTTGTTAAAAAGGCAGGAAGTATTATCTTTGTTTCCTCCATTGTTCTTTGGCTTTTACAACACTTCAACTGGCAGCTGGATTATCTACCGACCCAGATCGATGAATCAATCCTAGCAGATATTGGTGAGCTTCTTCGCTATATCTTTATCCCCCTAGGCTTTGGTGATTCCTGGGCCCCTGCCGTAGCAAGTATTAGTGGCCTTATTGCCAAGGAAGTTGTGGTTACAACCTTTGCCAGCGTGGGTAGTATTGTGCCTATTAGCTTTA
>DASRNA010000232.1:0-2578 GCA_035647655.1 Clostridia bacterium
CCATAAATAAGATCTAATAAATTTTCTTCTAAATAGGCACTAAAATACAGGGGAAACAAATCCCCATTCTCGGTTAGAATTTCTTGAGCGGTAACAAAATCAAAGTTGACCATACTTCTACCAATATCAAGCAGATGAAGAAAAGCCGTATCCTGGGCCCTATCACAACTTAAAACATAAGCTCCGCTATAGTCGAATCGATTAATTAGTGTTGAGATTACATCTTCCTTCATCAATACCAACCTTTCGTAGTTCCAATAAAAAATCTTCTGGCAGATAAAAAGCCTTTTTCTCTGCCCACTCTAACTTATAACAAAGTAGTCTTTGACCCCCTCGACCTTTTCCATAAAGCTCATCGCCCACTATTTTGCCTCCCAAGGCAGCTATACTTGCTCGAATCTGATGCGTTCTTCCTGTTAATAGCTCTGCCTCTACAAGGCTGTAGGGAGGACTGCTGGCTAGGTTTTTAAATATGGTTCTAGCCACTTTTCCCTGGGGATCGACCTTTACTCCTGGCTTGTTTTTATGCTTCTTTAAAGAGGTCTCATATAGACCTTCTCTTATTGTACCAAATACAAGGGCCAAATAGGCCTTTTTTACTTTATTCTCCCTTTGAAGCTCCTCTAAATACTTGGTTCTTTGATAGTTCTTAGCAAAAAGAACTAGGCCTTCAGTTTCTTTGTCAAGACGCCCCAAAGGCGAAGGTTTAAAGGTGGGACTTATACTGTCTCTAAGATAGGCTTGTACCCTATAGGTAAGGCAATCTTCACCTGCTCTATCTGGGGTTGTTTTAAGACCCCTTTGCTTATAGACAACAAGGTCTTGCTTATCTTCATAAATGATTTTTATTTGACCAGGGCGAAGAACCACTTCTTTTGCCATCCAGCTTTTTTTTCTTTCTTGGCTTACATATACAAAGACTTCATCTCCTAGGGCAATCCGGTCTCCCACTGATGCTCTTTTACCATTAATTCTGACATCTTTTTTCCTAAATAGACGAAATATTTCTCCTCTAGGGGCCCTAGGAAAAAGCTTGGTTAAAAAGCGGTCTATGCGCTGGTCTGCCGCGCTTTTATCAATAATAACTGTCACATATACTCCTTATATATTGCAATATTTTTGCACCTATGATAAATTGAAACCAGAGGTGATGCTATGTTTGAAAAAATAAAAGATCTTATCTACGACATAAGCGATTATTTGGTTACTATCATTATAGTCTTTTTTATCGTAATATCCATAACTTTTGTTATGACCAAGTCTTATGGGCTTGATTTCTCAAAGGACGATCTGCTTTCTCTTTTCCAAAAAGAAGCCATGGTAGAAGAGGAAATTGAAACCCCTGCCAGTGCTCCGACGGAAGTTGAAGCTGAGACACCTTCACCTGAGTTGCCTGAAACAGCGACTCCTCTAGAAGATTTAGAAGAAGAAGAGGAGGAAGAGGAAGAAGAAGAAGATAAAGAAATTATTGTTGAAGTTTATCCTGGTGATGGATCCTATGATGTAGGAGACCGCTTGGTTGAAGCTGGAATCATTGAAGATAGCTACGAACTTGCTCTTACTCTTGTTGAACGAAATTTGGATACTGCCCTTCAAGTTGGTCAATATACATTTACAAAAGATATGACCCTAGATCAAGTCATCGACGTTCTATTTCCTTAAGGAGGTAATGAATGCCACTGGTAACCACAAAAGAAATGTTTGAAAAAGCATACAAGGGCAAATATGCCATTGGTGCTTTTAATGTAAACAATATGGAAATCATTCAAGGAATTGTTGAAGCCGCCAAAGAAGCTCGTGCACCCCTGATTCTTCAGGTCTCATCAGGAGCGAGAAAATATGCCAATGCTAATTATCTTACCAAACTCGTAGAAGCTGCTCTTCTTGATGCTCCTGAGTTAGATATTGCTCTCCACCTTGATCATGGTGATACTTTTGAGCTTTGTAAGCAATGCATTGATGACGGTTTTACATCAGTAATGATTGATGGCAGCCATCTTCCTTATGAAGAAAATGTCGCTCTAACAAAACAGGTAGTAGACTATGCCCATGCAAGGGGCGTTAGTGTCGAAGCAGAATTAGGCCGACTAGCCGGCGTTGAAGACGACATAAATGTCGCAGCAGAAGATGCCACCTATACTGATCCCGAGCAAGCAAAGGACTTTGTTACCCGTACAGGGTGTGATTCTCTTGCTGTTGCCATTGGAACCTCTCATGGTGCCTATAAATTTAAGGGAGAACCTAAACTTGATATCCCAAGACTAAAGCGGATTCAAGAATTACTTCCTGGCTTTCCGATTGTCCTTCACGGTGCGAGTTCAGTCATTCCTGAATTTGTTGATATGAACAATGAGTACGGTGGTGATATTCCTGGTGCTAGGGGAGTTCCTGAGGAACTTATACGCGAAGCAACCAAATATGGAGTATGTAAAGTCAATATCGACTCAGATCTTCGCTTAGCCATGACAGGAGTTATCCGTAGAGAACTTAGCAAGGATCCGGGAAATTTTGATCCCCGTAAATACCTAGGCCCAGCACGAAGTGCCATTAAAGAAATAGTAACACATAAAATTTACCA
>DASRNA010000233.1:0-3147 GCA_035647655.1 Clostridia bacterium
GTATAGGAACAAGTATTGCCGGTACCAGTATTCTTGCTAGGCTCCTTGGCGCCAAAGAGACAAAAAAAGCAGAAGAGGTTGCCGCCCACCTTATGGCTCTGAGTTTAATCTTTGCCCTAGTGTTTTCTACTCTTGGTTACAAGTTAACTCCTATGATCTTATCTTTTATGGGAGCAAAGGGAGATTTTTTTCTCTATGGCAAGGTGTATTTGCAGATTGATTTTCTATCCTTTCCCTTTGTAATGATTTTTTTCGCCCTACAAAGTCTTCTTGCTTCCCAGGGAAATAATAAGGCCATCACGATAGTCAGCTCCATTGCGGCCATTACCAATGTGGTTCTAGATCCTTTTTTTATTTTTGATGAATTCTTAGGATTCAAGGGTCTTGGAATGGGTGTAGCTGGTGCTGCCTATGCCACTCTTTTAAGTAAGATGATTCTTACAGTTCTTGGTTTTATTATTTTCTACTCAGGAAAAACTGAAATTAACCTGCACCTTAGAAAATTTAAGGCAAAAATTTCTGTCTTTAAAGAAATTCTACGGGTAGCTCTTCCTTCAACCTTGGGTATGATGGGTTCTTCTTTTGGATTTATTATTCTTAATGCTGCTATTGCTTCCTATGGCACGGTGACCCTTGCTGCCTTTGCCATGATCAATAGGTCTACAGCAATTATTATGCAGCCTGCAATGGGCATCGGTGGAAGTCTGGCTACTATTGTAGGTCAGAACCTGGGGGCGGGTTATCTTGATCGGGCCAAGGAATCCCTCAAAAAAGCTGCACTATTGTCCCTTATTTTCACCGGATCTGGAAGTCTGCTTCTTTTTATTTTTGATAAAGAATTTGTGCATGTGTTTTTCTCTAGCAGCGTTGATCCGGGCGTAATAAATGAGGCCCTAGTATATCTTTGGTATTCCCTTCTTACTATTCCTCTTATGGGATTTTTCAGTATTTTTCAAGGATTTTTTCAAGGAACAGGCTTTACCAAATACAGCATGTACATGGATTTAGGAAGACTTTGGCTTATTCGCCTACCTATGATTTATTTATTTAAGAATTTTACTGAATTTGGTTCCCAGGGAATCTGGTTTTCCATGACTTCTAGCAATGTCCTCATTATACTTTATGCCTGGTGGCTTTACACAAGAGGAAGATGGTCTTCTTCCTATTAAAAAAGAGGAGGTCTTAAGGGACCCCCTCTTTTTTTAATCGTCTTTATGCGTAAAAATCGAGTTCATATCTCCTTGAAGTTCAATAATTGATTGAGCAATATTGTTTGCGTGGTCAAGGACTCGCTCTAGATTGCTTAAGAGATCTAGGAAGATTACACCACTTTGAATCGTAGCTTCTTTTGTGTGCATACGATCAATGTGATTTTGTTGGCTTACCTTTTCCATTTCATCCATTTGGTCTTCAAGCTCCATTACTTCCTTTGCTAGTTCCACATCATCAAGGCGCATGGCATTGATAATTATAGTAAGTGTATGGAGAACATGGTCGATAATGGCCCGCATTTCTTTTGTTGCTTCGGGATCGAACTCTACATTACCATCGATATAGTCATTTGATAGTTGGGCTATATTTTCGGCATGGTCCCCGATACGCTCTATGTCACTAACAGTATTAAAAAGAGCATCGACAACCCGTCTATCCCCTTGGGATAAGGCGGCCTCAGAAAGTTCTTGTAGATAGGCCATTATAAGATGTTGATATCTATTGATCTGCTCTTCTAGCCGATTGCTTTCATCGATATGGCTTTTATCTCGATTCTTATAGGATAAGATAGCAGATTCCAAACTTCTTTTAGCTAATTTAGCCATGGCCACACTTTCAGCAATGGTATTTTGTAGAGCGATTGTTGGAGTAGCTAAAAATCGCGGATCTAAAAGAGGACTTTCTTCTTTTTCGTCTTTATCTCGAATAACAAGCTCTGAGATTTTTACCAGAAGACCAGCTGCTGGGAAAAGAAGAATCACATTGATAATATTAAATAGGGAGTGGCTATTGGCCACCTGGCGTGCTACATCAGTTGGGTTTAAATTGGTGATAAACCTTAGCATGGGTTTACCCAGAACGAGCACAAATATTAGGGTACCTATAATATTAAAGAGTAGATGGATAAAGGCTATTCGTCTTGCATTTCGCGAAGAACCGATACTTGAGAATAGGGCTGTAGTACAAGTGCCTATATTATCACCATAAAGGATGTATATGGCAGCCTCGAGGGGCAATATACCCTCGCTTCCAAGGGCGATAAGAAGGGCTATGGTAGCTGCTGAGGACTGCATTAAAACAGTGATAATAACACCTAGGGAAATACCTAAGAAGGGATTAGAGCCCCACTGGATTAAGTATTCTTCGAACTTGGGATAGCCTTTTAATGGATTTACCGAATCCTTAAGTAATCCCATACCAATAAAAAGAATCCCTATGCCGATAAGTATTTCAGCAAAATCTTTTCGCCGAGTTGTTTTCCCCGTAATTTTTAAAACAAGACCAACAGCTAGCGCAATGGGAGCATAACGGGCTAAATTAAAGCTTAGAAGCTGGCCAGTTACGGTAGTTCCTATATTTGCACCCATGATAACGCCAACGGCTTGTTTTAGGGTCATAAGTCCCGAGTTTACAAAACCTACCACCATAACTGAGGTAGCTGATGATGAGTGAAGTATAATTGTAATAATCATTCCTGATATAAGGGCGATGAATCTATTTTTTGTTATAAACTCCACAAACTCTTTTAGACGATTTCCCGCAGCTTTTTGTAAGGCTGTAGACATCATCTGAATCCCATAAATCAGCAGACTGAGGCCTGATACAACGCCGAGGCCGATGGTTACCCACATAGAAATTCCTCCTTTGTTTTTCCTATGAACAGTGTACCATAATATCCTTTTATATGGCGAATATTTAGCATTTGTATAATAAAAAAACATTTATAGAAGAACTAAAAAGAACAATGTGTAAAAATAATTGCAATTTAATCTAATAAAGATCAAATGAACAGATAAAGGGGCCATTGTTTTATGATTCAACCATATAAGGGAAGCAAGTTGTCTTTATAGAAGATACATAAGTAGATAGTTCTAGATTTTTCGTATATAATAGGGACGGAGGTTATTATGAAAAAAAGATATAAAATTATAAGTT
>DASRNA010000234.1:0-3286 GCA_035647655.1 Clostridia bacterium
ATTTCTACCCTTAACTCTTTTTGTTGGCTGGTATGGAATGAACTTTAAATATATGCCGGAACTGGGTTGGCGCTATGGTTACCTAGGTTTTGGAGCCTTTATCCTTCTTACTAGCGGTCTCATTCTCTTTTATCTAAGAAAAAGAAAACTCCTGTAAAAAGAAACCATCTTAAATGGCTTCTTCAGGAAAACTTAGTTGGTGCAGCTTATAATAAGCTGCTTTTTTCTCTAGGAGTTCCCCATGGGTCCCTTCTTCTATAATCTCCCCCTCATCTAGGACCAGGATGCGGTCCGCATTTTGGATGGTGCTCAGTCTATGGGCAATGGTTAGGGTGGTCCTGCCCTGGCTTAGTCGCTCCAGACTTTTTTGCACCAGTCTTTCACTGGTATTATCAAGGGCCGAAGTAGCCTCATCAAGCAGCAAAATGGGTGGGTTTTTTAGAAAAACCCTAGCAATACTAATACGCTGCTTTTGGCCCCCTGAGAGCTTAACGCCCCGCTCTCCTACATAGGTATCAAAACCTTGGGGAAGCTGGCTAATAAAGTCATAGGCGCCAGCCAGGCGGGCTGCCTCCTCTACCTCCTCAAAGCTTGCCTGGGGATTTCCATAAAGAATATTATCATAGACAGAACCACCAAAAAGATAAACGTCCTGCTGGACCAGGCCCACGGCCTGGCGCAGGCTCTTTATGGTGAAGTCCTTTATATTGGTGCCATCAAGAAGAATTTCACCCTCCTCCACCTCATAAAAACGAGGAATCAGATGGCAAAGGGTGGTCTTGCCCCCGCCACTGGGGCCAACCAGGGCCACATTTTCTCCCGCTTTTACCTTGATATTTATGTTTTTTAGAACCTTGCCGCTTTCTTCTTCATAGCCAAAGTTTACATTTTTAAATTCTAAGCTTCCCTGGGGATTTAGAATTTCCCTGGCATCCTCTTCATCAAAAATATCAATATCGGTATCCATAATTTCATTAAAGCGCTCAATTCCTGTCATCCCCCTTTGGAACTGCTCAGTAAATTCTACAATACGGCGCACTGTGGTAAGAAGGGTTCCTACATACATAATATAGGCCACAAAATCTCCCGAGTCGATCTTGCCCTGGACTAGAAGGGTGCCTCCTAGGGCAATGACCACAATATACATTAGGCCATCATAGGCCTTTGTTACCGTATGAAAACCTGCCATACTTTTATAGGTATCCTTTTTAATGTCCAAAAAGGTTAAATTGTCTTTTTCAAATTTTGCCTTCTCCATATCTTCATTGGTAAAGGCCTTTACCACCTTGACTCCTAGCAGGGTATCTTCAATTCTAGAATTAAGCTCCCCTATATGGTCCCTCTGGGACTTGAAATTTCTTCGCATGCGCTTATTAAAGCGCGAAGCACTAAAAATCATCAGGGGAATCAGAATAAAAATAGCCAGGGTCAAGGGAATATTGATCCGCAGAAGAATAATAAAGGCAAAGGTCATTTTAATAAAGCCAATAAAGTATTCTTCGGGACAGTGGTGGCTAAACTCTGTTATATCAAAAAGGTCGGAAGTAATCCTGGCCATAATCTGGCCCACCTTGGCTTCATTAAAAAACTCTGTAGATAAGTCCTGAAGATGATGGAAAACGTCCCTTCTCATATCGGTTTCAATTTTGGCCCCCATAATATGACCGGTTTCTGCCATATAGTAGCCAGCAAAAAGATCAATAATTTTTAGGACCAAAAAGAAAAGAGTCAGTCTAGCAATGGTCCCGTAGGATAGCATCTGGCCTTCTAGGACAGAATTGGTCATAAAGCGCAAGATAAGAGGCAGGACCATATCTGCCACTGTAGTCATAGAGGCGCAGAGTAGATCAAAACTTAAGATTCCCAGATAGGGCTTATAGTAGGGAATAAAGCTAAGTAGCAGGTCTTTATTGCTGTATTTTTTCATCATCGTCTCCTGGTGTAACAAGTTGTAGGTGGGGATAGGCTAGTTCAAGCCCCGCCTCTTCTAGGGCAGGGGAAATTTTTTCATTAAGAATAAAGAGCTGCTTAAAATACTCCGGTGTGGGAATCCAAAAGCGCAGGGTAAATTCATAGCCGCTATCGGCTAGTTTAGTTAAAAGGATTTCACTTCTTTCTGCCCCTTCAATTTCCTCTATTAGGCCTTGAAAAACACTCTTGGCCTTTTCAATGGAAGCCTCATAGGTAAGAAGCACAGGTAGGTCTATCCTGCGCAGGGCATTGGGAGAGTAGTTGATTAGGCCCTTGGAGCTGATATTGGAATTAGGAATGACCACTCTTTTTCCATCCACGGTATTAAGTCTAGTTGTCAGCACAGAGATTTCTTCTACCGTGCCCCCAAAACCATCACTCTCAATATAGTCTCCCACCTTAAAGGGCTGGGTTGTCACTAGGACAAGCCCGCCTGCTAGATTGGCCAGACTCCCCTGGAGGGCCAGGCCAATGGATAGGGTAGAAGCCCCAATTACCGCTGTTAGAGAAGCCATGGGCACATTTAGGATGCTCAGGCTAATAACAATAACAATGCCCTTTAAAAAGTAGTTTAGGATGCTCATAAAAAAGCCCAGGGCTGTTAAATCTACTTTTTTTACTATCAGTCGTTTTGCTAACAAGTTAATAAATCGCTTAATTAAAAAAAAGCCGACATAAAGTACTATAAGAAAAAAAAGGAGCCGAGGCACCCAGTTGATAAGAAGTTCTTGGATCTGTTCCATAGTAATCATAATTATACCGCCTTTCCTAAGATATTGTAGCACACCTGCCATTAAAAATGAGCCCTTAGGCTCATCTTTTAATAAATCTTCCTAAATTTTTTCGAATGATCCTGCCCTCTTCTAGGGCCCTTTGGCCTCCAATAAAGACGTAGCTGATCCCCTCAGGGGGCCTTTGGCCATCCCTAAAGTCAGCCCGGTCTCTTATCTTATCTAGATCAAAAATGCAAAGGTCTGCATCCTTGCCAATCTCAAGACTTCCCTTGTCTTCTAGGCCCAAGAGCCTGGCAGGATCCAGGGTGATTTTTTTCATACCCTGGACAAAATCCATCACCTTTTCATCGCGAAGATAGCGGGAAATAAAGCGGGGAAAGGTACCCGCTCCCCGGGGATGACCCCTATGGTCTCTATAGATTCCATCACTTGCTACCATTACCAGAGGGTCTGCCATGGCCATGGCAATTTCCTCTTCCTTCATTACATGGGCAATGGCCAGCATATGGGGGTAATTTTTTCGGGCATCTTCAAAGATTTCTTTTGTGCAGCGCACATTTTCATAGGGGGCCTCTGTTAGC
>DASRNA010000235.1:0-2703 GCA_035647655.1 Clostridia bacterium
CTATGGGAGCGAATACCTTGTCCATATTTTTGCCATGACATCGCGTAGTTGCTAAGCAAGGCCTGGGAGGCTTTGGGGGTGGACTGGAACTAAAAGAAAAACTTCTTCAATTAGAAAAATAGATCCCTAGATGGGATCTATTTTACTGTAAAAAAGAGCGGCGAAAAAGGCTGTTAAGGGAGCAGTAAGAAGAAGAGCCAGACTACCAAGAAGGGCCTGGAGTAAATCTACCACAATAATTTCCATGTTAAATAGAAGAAGCAGGCTGGATGAGCTAATCACACGCATAAGTACAGCGCTTAAAGATCCTCCTATATAAGCCAAGATTAGAGTATTTGTCATGGTTCCCATAATGTCTTTACCGATTGTAAGGCCACTGGTGAAGAGTTCTTTAAAGCTGACTTTAGCGTGAAGGCGAATTTCGTAGAGGGAGGATGAAATATCCATGGCCACGTCCATTACAGCGCCTAGAGCCCCAATGGTAATTCCAGCAAAAACAAGAGCTCTAAGATCTACTTGAAAGACATCCCTTAGCCTATGTAGGGCCAGGGTAGCATCATCATAGCCTCCTGTTAGGTGTAGATACTCACTAAATCCATAGGAAAGAGCAGCAGCTATCAAGGTCCCAAAAGCACAGCCCAACATGGTTACCAGGCTTTTTTTACTCCACCCAGTAATCATATATATGGTTAGGAGTATACTGTAAAGAGCTGTTAAGAGGGTCCAAAGATAGATATTTTTCCCCTGTAGGATCATGGGGATAAAAACAAAGAAAATCATAGCTATACTTAGAACCAGCGCAATAAGTGAATCCAGGCCTGTTTTAAGACCCAGGAGGATAAGTAAAGCTGAAAAAACTAGGCCAATTACAATAATGGCTGGCAGCCGGTTATACTGACTCATTACCAGAGCATTTTGTCCATCGGGTCCAGGAAGTTCCACCAGTATAATCCGGTCACCTGGGCTTACCTTTTTCTCATCAGGGATAAGATTGGAGACGTGTTGGCTAGCAAGTACTAAGTTGCCCTTATACTGGGCGCTAAAGCTTACCTCAGTAGCTGTCATCCCCCCCTGGGTTGTGGCAGCTAGAGTTGTATCTTCTTTTTCTCCTATAACTTCGACGACCTTGGCGCTGCCGTGCTCATAAGCTTCTCCTTGAAAAAGAAAATCTTTGTCTACAAGAAGTCGGTTGGAGATAAAAATGATAATAATGGCCAAAAGAACGACGGGCCATTTTTTTGTATTTTCCATAAATTACTCCAAACTTTCCACAATATATATATCTTCACGTAGTGAAGCTAATATTTTAAGCTTGCTTCCTTCTTTTAAAGAAAGAATCTCTGGACCAAGTGTTGAAGCCGAAACTTCGTAGACATTATTGTTTTCTTTGATAGTAAAGTAAAAGACACTATTTCCATCAAGAGTGATTTCCCGTACATCTTTTATTGTAACGGTCTCCATATCCTGCTGCACTCCTGCTGAAAGATGAGCTTTTGCATATTCTCGGAAGAGTTCATCTACACTCTCAGCGGCATAGACATTAGTAAATTGTCTGGCATCGACAATGGCGTACATCTTTGCTGTTTTGGCATCATCCTTAAGACTCATAAAATACACAGGTCGATCAGAAATATTTAGCAGTACTGGGAAGGTAGGTCTATATTCTTTTTCTTGCACCTTACCTTGGGCACTGCTCATGGCTGCTGTTTCTGTGGCCGAGGGTAGAGGATAAAACTTTGTTTCTTTAGTACGCATATTAGTATAGTAGAAACCAAGATTAGAATCATCACTACGCACGGAGGTTACTCCTGTGGTAAGAAAGATATCTTCCCCTATAGATATATAGTTATATCCACTCGTTGTAGAGGTAACATTTTTTTGTCCAAAGATAGAATTAAAATAACCACCCTTATAGAGTCCATAACTATCGAGTTGACTTATAATTAAATCTGCTGGAAAAACACGGTCTACCCAGTGAGGAATATCTCCTGTTTCATAGAAGGTACTTTCTCCGCTATTGGCATCAGTAATGATTGCCCCTTTTGCATCGGTACCACCAAAAAAGCCTATAGTTTTTTTAAGAAGAGGCGTGATATAGTGGGCATTGCCCTCATCATCTATCTCAAAATTTGTTTCTCCAAGAAGAGAAAAGGGATATTTAAAACGAATATTCCGGTAGATATTTCTCATAAGGTAGTCTCCAGAAGAATAGAAGATGGGCTTATTGAGTTTTACAATAGAACCTTCTTGTGAAGTCATATCAACACTGACATAATAACCAAGTCCATCCTTGCGGTTGGTAATGTATTTGATGATATCAAAATACTTAAGAGGAGAAACACGAATGGGTTTTCCTGCAAGGTTGATTTGGCTGTACTGGGTATCAATTTCAAACTGGCTTACTAAATCAGAAAGAGAACCTAGTTGTTTTGCTCCAATGATACTGGCGGTTTCTCTATCGACAATGGGCACCTGGCTTAGTGATATTTTCTCGATATCATCTTCAAAGACACCTGTTTCAGGAACTAGAAGTTTGGAATAGCTATCTGCCCTAAAAATAGGAGAAGATATAATGCTAAAGACAAAGGGAATAACAAGTAAAAAGACCAAGAAGATTACACTTATTTTGAAGGAAGTATAATTTATCCTGGGACCAAAAATAAGCCGAAGGCCAGTAAAGACCAAAAGCCCTATTAATAGGAA
>DASRNA010000236.1:0-5309 GCA_035647655.1 Clostridia bacterium
CACTTAGTGCTGTGGCCTCTCCCCCCGCTCCCGGGCCTGAGAAAAACAATTCTTTTGTATATTTTGTTTTAAATTTTATGGCATTCATGCCATCATCAATGGGGTAAAAAGGACTCCCTGGGTCTACTTCTTCTAGGGCCACACTAACACCACTGGGCCTTGCCCTTGCAATCAATTTGAGTTTATTGGACGTTTTTATTTCAGTGGACCTTTTAATGCCTTCTCTTTTTATAGAAGTAGGATAGCTACCAAAGGCTAAATTGTACAAAATCCCTATCTTATGAAGACTATCATACCCCTCTAGATCAAGGCTAGGGTCCGCTTCAAGATAGCCCATATCCCCAGCTTTTTCAAGGGCTTGTTCAAAGGGCATACCCTGGGCCATCCGGCTTAGGATGTAATTTGTCGTGCCATTTAAAATAGCGGTAATCTCCTCTATTTCTTCAAAAAAGAGTCGGTTTCTTACAATATCCAAAATAGGAATCCCTGCTGCTACGGCAGCCTCATAGCTGAGGCCGACTTTCTTTTTTGCCCCATAGGACTCCAGGTCCCCCTGGCCTTCATAAAGGGCGTGTTTATTGGCTGTAACAAGGGATTTTCCCCTATCCATTGCTGCTTTGATCATGCTGGTTGCTGGCTCAAGGCCACCCATTAATTCGATTACTATATCCACTTCTTTGTCTTCTAATATTTCTTTATAATCGTCACTTTTATTTGCAGCTGAGGCAATTGACCTTTTTTGTCTCTTAGAAATATCCACTTAAGATCAAAGTCTATTTCTTGGCCACTTAGGCGCATGTATTTTTCCCGGGCCTTTTCTTTTTCTTCTAAATAAAGTTTTTCTAGCGCCTGTCCTACTACCCCATAACCCAATAAGGCAAGAGTAATTTTCTTCATTAGTAAATCCTTTCATGTTACAATGCTATTAGAATTTTACTTGGAGGAAAACAATGCTAAAAGCAATCTTGAAAAAAACACAAAACTATTTGATAAAAGTTCTCTCAGGTATGGCCCTGGGACTTTTTTCATCTCTGATTATCGGCCTTATTATTAAGCAAGTTGGTCTACTTCTTAACTGGCCCCTTCTTGAAACAATAGGTGTCTACGCCCAGCACTTGACCAGTGGCGCCATTGGTGCTGGTGTAGCCTACAGTATAGGAGCTCCCCCCCTAGCTATTTTTTCTTCTATTATTGCAGGTATCCTTGGGGGAGGAGCTCTAGTTATGGAGGAAGGAGCTCTTATTCTTAGTATCGGTGAACCTGTAGGTGCCTTTGTAGCAGCCCTTGCGGGAGCGGAAATGGGTCGCTGGGTAGGCAAAAAACAAAAACTTGAAATTATCCTTGTTCCTTTTTCAACCATTGTTGTAGGTGGCCTGGTAGGCCATTATGTTGCTCCTATTGTATCAGGTTTTATGATTGGCCTTGGAATATTTATAAATTTTGCTACAACCCAAAAACCCTTTACCATGGGAATTCTTCTTTCCCTTGTTATGGGAATAGCTCTGACCCTGCCTATTAGCAGTGCTGCCCTAGGAATTGGTTTGGGACTAAGCGGGCTGGCAGCAGGGGCCTCAACGGTAGGCTGTGCCTCTCATATGATTGGCTTTGCTGTTGCCTCCTATAGGGATAATGGCTTTTCTGGTTTTTTATCCCAAGGGCTTGGTACTTCCATGCTACAGATGCCAAATATAATAAAAAAACCCATGATTGCTCTACCTGCTATAGTTACTTCTATTGTCCTGGGCCCTATTTCCACCTTAGTTTTTAAGATGAAGGGAACTCCCGTTGGTTCAGGTATGGGTACGAGTGGTTTTGTCGGTCAATTTGCCACCCTTGAAGCCATGGGGCCTTCTTCGGCTTTACCCATCTTCCTAATGCACTTTTTGCTTCCTGGTCTACTTTCTCTAGTAGTTAGTGAATGGATGAGAAAAAAAGGCCTCATTAAGGCCGGAGATATGAAGCTTACTCTCTAGACGCCTTCTCCATGGCCTCCCCTTTGGCATAGCTAGCTTGCATAGCCTTTTGAATGGCTCTGGCTCCCCCCCAATGTTCAAGGGCAAGGATGCCTTCAATTGTCGTCCCCCCTGGGGAGGTTACCTGGTCTTTAAGCTCTGCAGGATGCAGGCCTGTTTCTAACAAAAGAGAGGCACTCCCCTTCATAATTTGCCCAGCCAGGATATAGGCTTGATTTCTTGGGATACCCCAAGCTACAGCCTGATCGGCCATGGCTTCAATCAAGTTCATCATAAAGGCCGGCATAACTCCACAAAGGCTGCCAAAGGCCTCCATTAGAGACTCATCCATATCATGGCACCAGCCAAAGCTCTGAAAGATTTCTCTTATTAGGTCTTTTTCTTCTTCCTCTAGGGCTTGACTAAAGCAAAGCCCACTAACTGACATTCCAATTTGAGCTGGTGTGGCGGGCATGGAACGAACTATTTTTGTTTTTTTTGTAAAATAGCTTTGCATTTTCTCCAGGCTAAGGCCCGGTGCCATACTAACAATAATTTGATTCTTAGTAAGAAGTGTGGCTAGCTCTTGTAGAAAAAACGGATAATCTTTGGGCTTTATAGCCAAAAAAATAATATCACTTTGATAAATCTCTTCTAAGCTAGAGGGGCCAAACCCCAACTTCTCTTCCAGTTTCTGGGCTGACTCTTTGCTTTTTACTGTGTAGATTAGCTTATCTTCTCGCTTACTTCTAATTCCCTTTAACATAGCTAGACCCATATTGCCTAGACCAATAAATCCAATTGTCATTTCAGTCTCCTTTTTGAACATGTTATGATAAGTTTACCACGAGCTGCAGGAGGAAATCAAAGTAGATTGTTTTCCTTGAATATCTCAGCTATAGGGGTATAATAGAACAGAATAGAATTACAGGAGGAAAAAATATGAATGTTCTTGTTATTAACTGTGGATCGTCTTCCCTAAAATTTCAACTTTTAAATATGGAAAACGAATCCTTACTAGCCAGTGGGCTTGTTGAGCGCATCGGAATTTCCGGTTCTCAAATGATTCTTAAAACAAGGGATGAAGAAGATCATGTCGTAAAAGTACCAATGAAAGATCATTCCATTGCTTTAAAAATAGTTTTAGATGCTCTTGTTGACCCAAGCTATGAAATCATCAAAGATCTAAAAGAAATTAATGCTGTAGGCCACCGCGTTGTTCACGCTGGAGAATTCTTTTCCAAATCAGTTATTATCGATAAGGAAGTTATCCAGGCCATTGAGGACTGTGTAGAACTTGCTCCCCTACATAACCCCCCCAACCTACTTGGAATCAATGCCATCTTAGAGCTTATGCCTGGGGTTCCCAATGTAGCGGTATTTGATACAGCCTTCCATCAAACTATGCCCCCTGAGGCCTTTATCTATCCCCTGCCCTACGAGTGGTATAAGGACCTTAAAATTCGCCGCTATGGTTTTCACGGCACAAGCCATAAGTTCGTAGCCGAAAAAGCCGCCGACTTTTTAGGAAAAGACATCCAGTCGCTAAAAATCATTACCTGTCATCTAGGTAACGGTTCAAGCATCACTGCCGTTGAAAACGGAAAGA
Organism: Clostridia bacterium; assembly: GCA_035647655.1. Lineage (GTDB taxonomy): Bacteria > Bacillota > Clostridia > Peptostreptococcales > Acidaminobacteraceae > DTU036. The sequence goes on from DASRNA010000236.1 coordinate 3,562, forward strand.
GTGTTGATACTTCCATGGGCTTTACCCCACTAGAAGGTCTGGTAATGGGAACTCGCGTAGGTTTTCTAGATCCAGCTATTATATCCTATCTAGAGAAGAAAACAGACTATACCTTGGATGAAATTACTCATATCTTAAACCACAACTGTGGAGTTCTTGGAATCAGCTGCCTATCTAGTGACTTTAGGGACCTAGGGGATGCTGCTGCTACTGGCAATGAGCAAGCTCAGCTGGCCCTGGATATTTTCCGTCGTACGGTTAAAAAGAAAATTGCTGCCTATGCTGCTGTTATGGGTGGGGTTGACGCAGTTGTATTTACCGGCGGTATTGGAGAAAACGGCATCGAAGATCGAGCTGGCATTCTCAGCGGACTAGAATTTATGGGCCTTTATCTAGACGAAGAAAATAACAAGGTGCGCGGCGAGACAAAAAGTATCTCTACAAACGATTCTCCCGTATCTATCCTGGTTATCCCAACCAATGAGGAACTGGCGATAGCTAAGGATACAAAACTCCTTGTAGAGGCCTAAGCATCAGGAAACTGATGCTTTTTTTTATCATGAAACTTTTAATTATAATAGCTGAATACAACCCCTTTCACCAGGGCCATAAATACCATTTAAGCAAGGCCAAGAAAGAAACGGGAGCCAGCCATAGTCTTGTTTTAATGGGAGGAAACTTTCTTCAGCGTGGGGATGTGGCTATTGAAGATAAGTTTATCCGGGCAAAAAAAGCCCTGGATGGTGGAGCAGATCTTGTGGCAGAACTGCCCTTTGTTTATGCCAGTTCTTGGGCCAGAGAATTCGCCCAGGGCGGTGTAGCCATCGCCAACAAAATCCCCTTGCCCGCCACCCTGAGTTTTGGCAGCGAGACAGGATCCATTTCCCAACTAAAAAACCTTCTTGCAAAAATCGATCAGATAGAAAAAGATAAAGAGCACAGTTATGGTGATCTTGTAAGAAAAAACCTAATCTGCCCCCCAAAGGGAGCCAATGATATTTTGGGCCTTGAGTATTTGCGGGCCCTAAAGGACACAAAAAGTATTCATAAGGCCCACACCGTCCTTCGTCTAGGCCAGGCCTATCACGATGATAAACAAAGTACATTTCCATCGGCCAGCTCCCTAAGAAGGCAAATAAAAGAAGGAGAAATCCCCCATGATAATCCCCTTTTTCTTGAGGATTTTAGCGACTATATCTATAGCGCCCTTCTTACCAAGGACCTTCTGCCAACCTATGGCATGATAGAGGGCCTGGAAAATCGTCTTCTTAAGGAACTTGGGCCAAATATAAGCCTGGAAGAATATATCGACCGACTCTCAACCAAGCGCTATCGCCCGGCAAGACTCAGACGACTTCTTATCCACCACCTTATAGGTTATACAAAATTAGACCATAAAAAGCTTAAGGATGTGGCCTATCTTAGGCCTCTAGCCTATACAAAAAAAGGAACACAGATTCTAAGTATGGTAAAAAACACCCCCCTTAAGATCATTCTTCCCCATGAAAGACAAGGTGATCCTCTTATAAGTAGATCCCTGGAACTTGATCTACTTGCTTCAAGGGTCTATAATTTTAAGGCAGGTTTATCTCCCGGGGACTTTAAGAGAAATCTTCTGCATAGATAAAAAGGAAGCTCAGGCTTCCTTTAGTTGTTTTCAACAGTAATTACCCCGCTATAGGTATTCATTATAAAGGTTTTTTCTAATAGGGCCCCCTCTATATCCTGCTGGGCTTTTATTACAATTT
>DASRNA010000237.1:0-3976 GCA_035647655.1 Clostridia bacterium
GAAAACCCCCTTGAAACAATCCCGGTTAGGCAGGCCCTTGATAGGGTCAATTCCAAGGCGATATTTGCAGAACTGTCTTCTCCTTCTTTTCATAGCTGTGCTATGGATGGCATTATGCTCCAGAGCAAGACAAGTCTTGCAGCCAGAGAGCATCGGCCCTTGTTGGTAAAAAAGAAGGACTATCTTGCCTGCGATACGGGAGATCCACTAATTGCTCCCTTTGATAGTGTTATTATGGCCGAAGATCTAGTGGAAAAAGAAGAAGGGGTCCTTATTTTTAAACCCTCCCATCCTTGGGAGCATATACGCTCCATGGGAGAAGATATTATTGAAAAGGACCTTCTATTTACGGCAGAACATATTTTTTCCCCTGTGGATTTAAGTGTTCTTTTAGCTGCAGGGATAAAGGAAGTAGAAGTATATAAAAAGCCCGAAATAGCAATCATCCCCACAGGGGATGAGCTTGTTAGTGGAGAAAAACCGCTGCAAGGAGGGCAAATCATTGAATCTAATACTGCCATGCTAGAAGCTCTTGCTCAAAAATCAGGGGCCCTAGTAAAACGTTTTCCCGTTATTAAGGACAATAAAGAAGCACTTTTATCGGCGGTGAAAAAAGCCCTTGCATCCGATATAGTGGTTATGATCGCTGGCAGCAGTGCTGGCAGGGATGACCTTACTTCTGAGATTGCCCAAGAGCTGGGGGAACTGCTTGTTCATGGGATCGCTCTTAGGCCAGGAAAACCTGCTGTTGTTGCAAGTCTAGAGGGCAAACCTTTTATTGGACTGCCAGGATATCCAGTGGCAGCGCATATTGTTTTTCAAGAGCTTGTCGTCCCACTAATTCGAAAAAAAGCGCATTTGCCCCAAGAAGAAAAACGGAAGATTAAGGGAAGTCTAACAAGACGTGTTGTTTCCTCCCTCTCCAATAAAGAGTATGTAAGAGTTCAAGTAGGACGAGTGGCTGGCTCTTATCGAATTACCCCCACGGAAAGAGGAGCAGGAGCTTCCCTGTCCTTAGCAAGAAGCGATGGCTACCTGATTGTGGCTAGAAACTCAGAAGGTTTTCTTCGAGGAGAAGAGGTAGAGGTAGTTTTGCATAATAGACTAAAAAACATCGATAAGCGACTTGTTGTTACCGGTTCTCACGATATGGTTTTAGATTTGATTAATGATCTTTTTGCCCAGGAGGGCAAAGAAAGTGTTCTTATAAGTTCCCATGTAGGTTCCTTGGCAGGTCTTCAAAATTTAAAGGACAAGGAATGTCACTTGGCCCCCTCTCATCTTTTGGGTGGGGATGGGCGGTATAACTATGAGGCCATGGATCTCTTTTTCAAGACAGAAAAAATGGCCATGATTCATCTTGTAGGCCGTCGCCAGGGCATTATTGTGCCCAAGGGAAATCCAAAAAATATAAAGGGGATAAAGGACCTGGCGGGTAAAACAATGATCAACCGCCAAAGAGGGGCCGGTACAAGAGTGCTCTTTGATTATCTCAGAAAGAAAGAGAACATTTTAGCAGAAGACCTTCCTGGTTATGAAAAGGAAGCCACTACCCATCTAGCTGTTGCCTTAGCCGTCAGTCAGGGGGATGTGGATTTTGGCATTGGAATTGAAGCAGCAGCAAGAACAATGGGATGTGACTTTATTTATCTTACAGATGAAGCCTACGAACTTATTCTTTATAAAGAGAGTCTAGCTAGCCCTGAGATTCAAGAGCTGATTGAGCTTACAAGATCAGAAGGCTTTAAGAAGAGGGTCAAGGAACTAGGAGGATATAGTACTAAGATGAGTGGAAGCATAAAGTTTTATGAAGGATAGTTTTGGTAGAGAAATTAATTATTTGCGTCTTTCGCTAACGGATTTTTGTAATTTCCGCTGTGCCTATTGTATGCCCAAAGAGGGGGTAGAGGCGAAAAAAAGGCAGGAAATCCTTACCCTAGAGGAAATCTATGCGATCGCCCGCCATTTTGTGCAGATGGGGGTGAGCAAGCTCCGCCTGACAGGGGGTGAGCCCATGCTGCGCCCTGGTCATTTGGGTCTTATTTTTTCACTTAGCCAACTGGAAAGTCTTAAAGATCTTGCCATGACCACCAATGGGTCTTTTTTATCTAGCCAGGCGCAAAAATTAAAAGAAGCAGGCCTTAAGAGGGTCAATATATCTCTTGATAGCCTAAAAGCTGATGTCTTTAAAGAAATAACCCATTCAGACCTGGGGCCGGTCCTGGAGGGAATTGATGCTGCCCTTGAGTGTGGCCTAAAGGTAAAGATTAATACTGTTCTACTAAAGGGCATAAATGAGGGGGAAATTGAGGATTTTGCCAGGCTTACCCTTGATCGCCCCCTAGATGTACGCTTTATTGAACTTATGCCCCTGGGAGAAAGGGCTGATTTTAGTAAAAAACACTTTCTTTCCTGTGATAGGGTTTTGGATAAATTAGAACTAGTAAAAGAGACGGAGCAAATTAAGGGTTCTGCGGCTACTCTTTACCGATATAAAAATGGCCTAGGAAAAATTGGACTGATAAGCCCTCTTTCTTGTAACTTTTGCGGGGAATGCAATCGACTGCGTCTTAGTTGTGAGGGAAAACTTAGACCCTGTCTTCATAGTGATTATTATGTGGATTTATTGGCCCCCCTACGCAGGGGAGAAGATTTAACCCCTTATATCTTGGAGGCCTTGGAAAATAAACCCTTGCATCATTTCTTAAAGGAAGGCCATAAGACAAAGGAATCGATGCATCGTATTGGAGGTTAGTATGTTTAGTCATATGGATAAAAACTTACGAGGACATATGGTGGATATTAGTGAAAAAGATATAAGCCTTCGCCAAGCCAGGGCAGGAGGAAGCATAAAAATGCAAAAAAAGACCCTAGAAGCTTTAGCCCAGCTACAAGTAGAAAAGGGTGATGTTTTAGCAGTTGCACAAATTGCAGCCATACAAGGAGCAAAAAAAACTCCGGATTTTATCCCCCTGGCCCATCCCATTCTTTTGCAAGGGGTAGCCGTAAATTTTGAATATGAAGAAGAGGGAATTTACTGCGAGGTCACAGTAAAATCTCAAGGAAAAACCGGGGTGGAAATGGAAGCTCTTACGGCTTGCTCTGCAGCACTCCTTACGATTTATGATATGTGCAAGGCCCTGGATAAAACCATGGAGATCACAGGAATTAGTCTTTTGGAAAAAACAGGAGGGAGGTCAGCTTATTATGAAAAAAAATGAATTTACATATGGGGTGGTGATTGCTAGCGACAGCCGTTCTCAGGACCAAAGAAAAGATTTATGTATCGATGTAGTGAAAAAAACCCTGGGAGAAGGTTTTTTTTGCCGCTATGAAAATATAATCAGCGACGATAAAAAGAAAATCAGCAAGGAACTGCTTGGTCTTTGTGATAGGGGACTAGACCTTATTATTACTTCTGGGGGAACGGGATTTTCTCCTCGGGACAATACACCAGAGGCTACTAGTGAGGTCATCCAGAGACCAACCCCGGGAATTTCTGAAGCCATCCGCCTTATTTCTTTGGAAAAAACTCCCTTTGGTATGCTTTCTAGAGGGGTGAGTGGAATACGCGGGAAAACTTTGATAATCAATCTGCCTGGAAGTCCTAAGGCTGTTAGAGAGTGTCTAGAAGGAATTAGAGATCCCCTGATTCACGGCCTAGAGATTCTTTTAGGGCTGATGGGAGAACATGAATAAAAAGAGGAAACAGGATGAATTATGAGAGAAATAGGCCCCTGATTAGTCGAAAAAATCAAAAAAATCTAGGAAAAAAGAAAATCGCCATTGTAGGCCTGGGAGGCCTTGGCGGATATCTGGCCCATGGAGCCCTACGCCTGGGTATTAGAAGGATGCTTTTATTTGATGGGGACGTTTTTGATAGGACCAATATGAATCGGCAAATTTTTTGCACGGAAGAAAGCCTGGGAAAATATAAGGTGGATGTGGTAAAAAAAGAACTACTTGCCATTGATCC
>DASRNA010000238.1:0-4984 GCA_035647655.1 Clostridia bacterium
AAGCCTGTAAACAAATGAGTTTAATGTAAAAAGGGGGCCGAGTATTGCGTAAAAATGCTTATTTGCACTACATTTTAATTATTATTTCATTATCGCTTGAATTTTTCTTGAGAAGTGATAAACTTTTAACTAGAAGGACCACTATAAAGGCTTTGCCTACTATAAGGGCATGCCCAAAATAAGGAGGAATCGTGGAGTTTGGACTATCAAATGAGCATCTTATGCTCAAAAAATTGTTTGAAGAGTTCGCTGTAAATCAAGTCGAACCCTTAGCTGCAGATATTGATGAAAATGAGAGCTTTCCCCGAGAAACCGTAGACAAAATGGCAGAAATGGGTATGCTTGGCATTCCTTTTCCCAAAGAATATGGCGGAACTGGTGGAGACAACCTAGCCTATGCTATGGCTGTTGAGGAACTCTCAAAGAAATGTGCAACTACAGGCGTTATTGTTTCTGCCCATACATCTTTAGGTGGAGCACCCATCCATGAATATGGAACAGCAGAACAAAAAGAAAAGTTTTTAGTACCTTTAGCTAAAGGGGAAAAACTTGGTGCTTTTGGTTTAACTGAAGCTGGTGCAGGAACAGATGCTGGAGGGCAAGAGACTACAGCGGTTTTAGATGAAGAAAAAGGTGAGTATATACTCAATGGTACCAAGATTTTTATCACCAATGCTGGCGAAGCTCAAATTTATATAATTTTCGCTATGACAGATAAGAGTCAAGGAACAAGAGGTATTTCCGCATTTATCGTTGAAAGTGATACTCCTGGATTTTCTGTAGGACCTCCAGAGAAAAAATTAGGGATTCGTGGTTCTGCTACAGCAGAACTTATTTTTGAAGACTGCCGTATTCCACAAGAAAACTTATTAGGGAAAATAGGCATGGGCTTTAAAATTGCCATGAAAACATTAGATGGTGGTCGTATTGGAATTGCTGCTCAAGCTCTAGGGATTGCCCAGGGAGCTCTTGATGAAACAGTTCAGTACGTTAAAGAAAGAAAACAGTTCGGTCGTCCACTTTCAAAATTCCAAAACACACAATTTGTATTGGCCGATCTTGAAAACCGTATTCAAGCTGCACGACTTCTTGTATATCGCGCTGCTTGGAATAAAGACAATGGCCTCCCCTATTCTGTGGCTGCTGCTAATGCTAAGCTTTTTGCTTCTGAGGCAGCCATGGACGTTACTACCAAATGCGTCCAGCTCTTTGGGGGCTACGGTTATACCAGAGATTATCCCATTGAGCGCATGATGCGCGATGCAAAAATCACTGAGATCTACGAAGGTACCAGTGAAGTACAACGCATGGTCATCAGTAGTGCTCTGTTGCGCTAGGAGGTTAGGATGAAAATTATTGTCTGTATTAAACAAGTTCCGGACACGACGGAAGTGAGATTAGATCCCAAAACAGGGACTTTAATTCGTGAAGGTGTTCCTAGCATTATCAATCCCGATGACCTTGCTGGGCTTGAGGAAGCGTTAAAAATTAAAGAAGAAACTGGGGCAAAAGTCACAGTTTTAAGTATGGGTCCCCCCCAAGCAGCAGAAGCTCTTCGTGAAGCCTATGCTATGGGTGCAGATGAAGTAATTTTGCTTACAGACCGCGCCTTTGCTGGAGCGGATACCTGGGCAACATCTTCTGCTTTAGCCGGAGCCATTCGCACTATGGACTATGATCTTATTATTGCAGGACGTCAAGCTATTGATGGAGATACAGCGCAAGTTGGACCACAAGTTGCCGAGCATTTAGTGATTCCCAGCATTAGTTATGTTGAAGAAATCAAAGAAATTAATGACGATCATATGATTGTAAAACGTCAATTCGAAGATCGTTATCAATTAATTAAAGTGAATTTCCCTTGCTTAATCACGACTCTTGGTGGAATGAATGATCCACGCTATATGCGTATTTCACGAGTTTATGATGCCTATAGAGAAGATGTTGTAATCACTAAAACTGCAGCGGATATTGAGGTTGACCCAGCCAATCTTGGTCTTAAGGGTTCACCTACAAGCGTGCGTAAGAGCTTTACAAAAGGCGCGAAATCTGCTGGAAAAGTTTTTGACGTTGAAGCCAGAGAAGGAGCAAAGATTATTGTTGATGCTCTTCTTGAGCGCTTTATCATATAGGAGGATTTCATGAAAGATTATAAAGGTGTAATGGTTTTTGTTGAGCAAAGAGATGGACATATCCAAAATGTCTCCTTAGAGCTCATTGGAAAAGCCAAGGAACTTGCTAAGGACCTCCAGACTGATGTAAGTGCTGTGATTGTAGGTAAGGAAGTAAGTGCTCTTGCTGATGACCTAGCTCATTATGGAGCTGATCATATTTATGCTGTGGAAGACGATCGCCTTGAAAAATATATGACAGAACCTTATGTAAAGGCAGTTGTTGAAGTAATCAGCACAAAGAAGCCAGAAGTTGTACTTTTTGGCGCTAGTTCAATTGGAAGAGACCTAGCTCCTAGAGTTTCTGCTAGAGTTCACACAGGACTAACTGCGGACTGTACAAAACTTGATATTGACGAGGAGACAGGTCTTCTACTTCAGACTCGTCCTGCCTTTGGTGGTAACCTTATGGCTACTATTGTATGTAAGGATTATCGTCCTCAAATGTCAACAGTACGCCCTGGGGTTATGCAAAAAGTCGAACCAGATATGACTTTAGAGGCGGATCTTGAGGTTTTTGATCTTAGCTTTGAAGCAAAGGACTTCAATGTTGAAATTCTTTCAGAAGAAGTTGAGACAAAGAAAAAAATCAAAATTGAAGATGCCGATATTCTTGTATCCTGTGGACGTGGCGTGGGTGGACCTGAAAATCTACCACTTCTTGAAGATTTAGCAAAGGTTATCGGAGGCGAAGTTTCCGGATCAAGAGCCACAATCGATGCAGGTTGGTTGCCAAAAGACCATCAGGTTGGTCAAACAGGTAAAACAGTACGCCCTGGTGTATACTTTGCTTGTGGTATTTCTGGAGCTATCCAGCATCTTGCTGGTATGGAAGAATCAGATTTTATTGTAGCTATCAATAAAAACCCTGATGCTCCTATATTCAATACAGCTGATTTAGGTATTGTTGGTGATCTTCATAGGGTTATTCCTGAGTTTGTTAGACTTTTAGAAGTTGAAAAGGCTAAAAAAGCGAATCTATAATAAAAATAAGCGGTATATTCTAAATATACCGTTTTTTTTACCTTTTTTTTCAAATATAATGATTTAGTCCGGGCAATCATGTATACTTTAAGTAGATAGGAGTATGCCATGAAACAATTACCACCACTTCCACCCTTTGCTGCATATATTTTTAGTATCTTGGTTTTATTTATTTTTCTTATTTTTGTTTTTATACTTCAAAGAAAATTGTCCTATAATAGAAAGAAATATCCTGGACTCTTACTGCCGGTATTTCTCTTTTTGGGCTCTATCTTGCGCTCTTATGCATTATACCAACAAGATGATGTTTTTGAAGCGGTTCTGACTTTTCTACTAGTGAATCTACTTACTCTTTATTCAATCAAGCAGTATGTAGAAGAAAGAAGGAAGAGAAAGATGAAAACCAAAGGAATAGAATTTGCACCTGTTAAGACCCATAAAGACCTTCACCCCCTTTACAAAGAAGAAGGCTTGGAAATAGGAAATGAACCGGTAGAAACTCGCTTTGTACGTAGTTTGGGCTATAAAAAAGGAAGAGGAAAAAAGGGGAAATATCTTGCTGGAGCCTCCCTAGGAAAAAGGGGTGACTATCTTATTCTTGATAGTATAGCTGTGGATAAAAAGTTGCAAGGCCAAGGCATAGGAGAAAGACTGATGAATGAGCTTCTTCACGATTTACCCTATGGGGAAGATTTATATCTTATAGCAAAGGCCCATGATTTTTTTGAAAAACTGGGTTTTGAAGACATTCCCATTGAAGAGTGTCCTCCTGTTTTTGGGTGTTTAAATTGCGATCGACTGGATGTTGACTGCTTTCCTAAGCCTATGGTTTTAAGAAAAGGAAAAACTCTTAGGACTGACTAGCAGCCATATGTGCCTCCTAGAAAAAAGGGGGCTTTTTTATTCAAAGAAGCCCTTCTTATAAAGCAAGAGAAAGAAGCCTGCCCTTTTATGAAAAAACATTTATCTAAATAAAAAATAGAGTATACTGTATCTAGGAGGGGCGATGTCTATCTTTGCGTGGTATGGGTATGAAGGAAGTTTATATAAAAGGGCAAAAACACTTACAGATATAGGTTTTTCTTCCCTCAGCCTTTGGTGGGAAAGAGAAGATGGCAAGTCTGCAGAAGAAAACGTAAAAGTCTTACGAGATATGGGGCTAAATATTGACCTAGTACACTTACCGTATTTTCCCGGTGGCTTTTGGGGAAAGGAAAAGTTGCCTTTTGAGGAAGCCTTTTTACGGGCCCTTAATGAACTCCACTCAGGAGAAATCGCTAGAGCTGTCTTTCATCCTACCAGCATAAAGGAGCTAGACCTAGCTATAGATCAAGAGGGTCTTGAGCTTTTTTATAGGCTTTATCAAAGGGCTAAGATTTTGGGAGTCGATCTGCTAATAGAGAATTTGCGAGAAGACCCTCATCTTTTTACCTTGCTTGAAAATTTTGATTTGGGTCTTTGTCTTGATACAGGCCATCTTGGCATATCAGGAAATGAGAAGAGGCTTAAGAAATATTTTCCCAGAGTGAGGGCTCTACACCTGCATGATAATGATGGTAAGAGCGATCTTCACCTAATACCCGGTGATGGAATACTACCCCTTAATACTTGGCTTAAGGATCTTCCAAAGGGAGTAGAGTATCATCTTGAAATCAACCGAGGACTTAGTGAGGTTTATAAAGACTATAATGAAGTTGAATATCTTACCAGGGCTAAAAAGAGTTTGTCTCTTTTGGAGTAATCAATGAAAAAAGATTCTGAAAACAAAAAAAAGAAGAGCCCCCAAGAAAGGGACATCCTTCTTTTAAAAACAGTATATACCATTATTG
>DASRNA010000239.1:0-13929 GCA_035647655.1 Clostridia bacterium
GAATTATAATTTCACCAAATTCTCTTTTAAGATATTCCTCAAAATTAATCATCATGAGCTCCTTTAATTTCTTCCATTAAACGATTAAAAAGATCTTTTTCGTCGACTTTTTCAATAATCTCCCCTTTTTTAAATAAAAGGCCAGATTTTTTACCTCCAGCAATACCGATATCTGCTGCCCTTGCTTCCCCTGGACCATTTACAGCACAGCCCATAATAGCAATGGTAAGGTCCTTATCCATATTCCTTGTAGCTTCGCTTACCCTTGAGGCCAAATCATCTAAATCCATTTGACACCGGCCACAAGTTGGGCAACTAATAATATTTATTCCAGAGCGCAAACCCAGGACCTTTAGAATGTTTTTGGCAACGGGAATCTCTTGTTTAGGATCTCCTGTTATAGAAACTCTTATTGTATCACCATACCCCTTTAATAAAAGACTACCAATGCCTATCGCTGATTTAATCACAGCTGTTTCATAGATTCCAGCCTCGGTAACACCAAGGTGTAGGGGGTAGGTAAAAAGCTTACCTAACTCTTCATTTACGGCTACAGTAAGAGCAACATCGCTTGCCTTAGCAGAAAGAACGATATTTTCAAAGGCTTTGCTTTCAAAATAAGAAACATATTTTTTCATGCTCTCCAGCATTGCCTCAACGCTTACCCCATACTGGTCAAGAAATTCTTTTTCTAGACTCCCTGAATTGATACCAATTCGAATGGCAGCCTCTTTTTTTTGAGCTAGTGCTAAGATTTCATCCAAAGCCTTTAGTGGCATATTTCCAGGATTGATTCGAATCTTATCTGCTCCTGATTCTAGTGCAAGTAGGGCCATTTCAGCATCAAAATGTATGTCCGCCACAAGGGGTATATTGATTTGTTTTTTTATTTCTTTTATTGCCAGGGCAGCTTCTCTACTATTAGCTGTCACACGAATGATCTCACAACCTAAGTCCTCAAGTTCTAAAATCTGCTTGACAGTTGCCTGAATGTCCTCAGTCTTAGTTGTAGTCATAGATTGTATTGCAAGTGGAAATCCCCCTCCAATAATACGACTACCTATTTTAATTGCTTTTGTCATTATCCTATCCATTTCTTAATATCTAAAAAGGTAATAAACAACATAAGGAGCATAAGAAAAACAAAGCCCAACATGTGTACAAAGCCCTCTTTATCCGGATCTAAGGGTTTTCCACGGACTAGTTCTATTATAATAAAAAGAAGTCTTCCCCCATCAAGGGCTGGTATAGGTAGTAGGTTCATAACTCCAAGATTGATGCTGAAAAAAGCAGTGAAAAAGATAACGGTAAAAAGTCCTGCCTTGGTAACATCGTCCACTAGTTTTACAATCCCGATGGGTCCCGCTACATCATTGGTAGTTAGACCTCCTTTAAAGAGCTGCGAAAAGAAGACAAAAAAACTCTTGAAAATTAAAGCCATTTGACTTAGGGAGTATTTGATGGCAAGTAGAAAATCTTTATCCCTACCTTGAACAATTCCTATAATACGGGTGTTTTCATGAATTTCTGGGCTAATCAAGAAGCTTTCTATAGTTTTGCTTGGCTTTTGTACTTTAACCTCAATATCTCCAACACTCTCTCCTATGGACACTTGCATATCATCCCAGCTTTTGATGTCCACTCCATTAACCTCAACAATTTGATCTCCAGCTTCAATTCCAACTAAATCAGCAGGACTGTTTTCTAAGACTTCCGATATGCTAAGGCTGGGAACTCCCATAAAACCATTCAAGCCAAGAAATAAAAGAAAGGCCAAAACAAAGTTCATTATGGGACCTGCAAGGATTATACTAAAGCGTTGCCAGGCAGTTCTTTGACTAAAACTACCACTACTTTCACTGGAGTCATCTTCGCCCTCCATTTTACAAAATCCACCCAAAGGCAGAACTCTTAGAGAGTATTGGGTAAGGCCTTTTGTTTTTGAAAACAAAACCGGACCCATACCTAAGGCAAATTCATGAACGGTAACCCCGTGCTTTCTAGCCATAAGAAAGTGTCCCATTTCATGAAAAAACACAACTAGATTGAATATGATTATAAAGTTTATTGCTGTAGACATAATTCCTCCGTTTTAGTGCGAATTCTTTTTTCTTCGTCAAGAAGATCTTGTAAATCACGAGGCTCAAAGAAAGCTTCATCAAAGCTTCGATATAATCCTGAGAATATATCCTTTAAGCTTATTTTATCGTTTAAAAAGTGTTCCACTAAAACTTCATTTATGGTATTTAGTAAAAGCGGTCTATTGCCACCCTCTTTTAAGGCTCTGTAGCAATATTCTAGTGTGGGGTATTTTTCCTTATCAACTGCTTCAAAGTGCAATTGTGATATTTGGCTTAGGTCAAGTCGTGCTAAGTCTAGGGGCATTCTTTCTTTTTCATGTAGGGCGTAGTGAATTGGTTGACGCATATCAGAGATACCCAATTGAGCTAAAAGACTACCGTCCTTATATTGGACCAAGGAATGAACCACACTTTCCCGGTGAATTAAAACATCAATGTTTTCTTGCGCGACACCAAAGAGCCAATGGGCTTCTATTACCTCCAGGCCTTTATTCATCATGGTTGCTGAGTCAATAGTAATTTTTTCTCCCATGCTCCAATTTGGATGTTTAAGGGCTTCCTTGGCATTTTTATTTAGCATTTCATTTTTTGTTAGATCACGAAAAGCCCCCCCAGATGCAGTAAGAATGAGTTTTTCAATCCCTCTTTTATTATTTCCTTCCATGCATTGCCATAGGGCACTATGTTCAGAGTCCACCGGAAGAATTTCTCCGCCCTCTTTTTCCATAAGATTTACAAGTAGTTTACCTGCACTGACTAAACTCTCCTTGTTGGCCAGGGCAAGTTTGCCACCCCCATTTAAAATCCACCAACTAGAGGATAGACCACTCATTCCCATCATGGCATTTACCACAATGTCAACTTCCTTATTTTTAAGAATATACTCTAATTCACTTGGCCCATAAATTTTTGTACTATCGTAAAAACTCCCTAAATTTTTATAGGCATCTTCACATGTTATTATTGCATACTCCGGAGAAAACTCAGCAATGATTTTTTTGGCCTTGTCAATATTTCTATGAACAGAAAAGAAAGAAAGTTTGAAATTTCTCTCTCTTCGTATTATATCTAATGTTTGCTTACCAATGGAACCACTGGCTCCTAATAATCCGATTTTTTTCATTATCACCTCGCTAACTTATAAGTATACACTAGAATGAGTATACTTTCTAGACTTGAAATTTTCTTAAAACAGTTCTAACTGGCTTAGTCAGGTCTTAGTTCTATTCAACAACCGTTCTTGCAATAAAAAAAGGAGAAGTCTTCTCCTTTTATCTTACATCACTAGACTCTGATTATGAGCTTAAAAAAAGTTATGCATAAAATATAATACAATTGTTGAGAACATAACAGAAATAAATCGGTCCAGCATTCCACCATGTCCTGGCATTACAACACCAAAATCCTTAACACCAGTACTTCTTTTAATATAACTACCAAAGAAATCTCCCATTTGAGAAAAGATTCCCCCTAAAAGTCCAAAAATTATCAGAGTTAAAAAAGAAATATCTTTAATAAAAACAGCCTTAACTAAAGCAATAAGTAAAATTCCCCCTAAAAGTCCACCCAGAGCTCCTTCAATGGTCTTTTTAGGGCTGATTTTTGTATAGTTTGTTTTTCCAAAATATGTTCCTATATAATAGGCAAAGGTATCATTGCCCCAAGCTAAAACCAGTGCCAGGGTATAAAGGTACTTTATGGGAGAAAAGGCAATCAATCTGTAAAGAAGTAAAAATGGCAAGAAAGTAAAAAAATAAGCAAAACTATTTAAATACACCCTTTTTAAATCCAATGGGTTCATGATAAGACTTAGGCCTAAAGAAAGAACTATGTATAAAAAACCCAATGGCAAAGCAAGATCCCAAGGTAAAGAAAAACTTAAAACAACAAAAATAGCACTAATAAAATCATCCAGGCGAAAAGATGAACCTAAGGTTCCTTTTAATTCCATCATGCAAAGAAGTGTAAGCATAATTAGGCCAATTCGCAAGGGTAAACCGCCTATATATAAGAGTATAAAAAGTAAGGAAATACCAACAATTGCACTAATTACTCGCTTATTCATTATCTATTCCTCCAAAACGTCGTTTGCGATTAGAGAATTCTTCTAAAGCAATTAAATATTGTTTCTTATCAAAATCTGGCCAATATATTGGACTGAAATATAATTCGCTATAGGCTAATTGAAAAAGAAGGAAATTGCTTATTCGAAATTCACCACTGGTACGAATGATAAAATCAGGATCTGGCATTCCTGCTGTATAGAGATACTCCTTAAAGCTCTCCTCATCAACTTGCTTGATATTATTCTCCAAAAGAAGGTTCACTGCTCTAATTATCTCTGCTCTTCCCCCATAACCTAGGGCAAGACAAATATGAATTTCATCATTGTTTTTTGTAGTTTGCATAGCTTTTTCCAAAACAAAACGAACGGGTGCAGAAAATAGAGATAGGTCTCCTAAAATATGGATACATGCCCCTTCTTTATGCAGCTCCGGTAGTTCTCGATTAAAAAACTCGATTAAAAGACCCATTAAAGTATTAACTTCTTTTAGAGGTCTTTTAAAGTTTTCTGTACTAAAAGCATAAAAGCTCAAGTATTTGATTTTTAAATCTTTGCTTGTTTTTATAATGGTTCGAATGTTTTCTGTTCCTGCTCTATGGCCATCACTTCGTGATAAGCCTTTGCTCTGTGCCCACCGTCCATTTCCATCCATTATAAAACCAATATGTTTAGGAAGCATTACACCGCCATTATTTCATTATTTTTTTCATCAACAAGTCGGTCCACTTCTTCGACAGCTTTATCGACGATTTTTTGGACATCTTCTTGAGCACGAATCGATTCATCTTCTCGGATTAGGCTGTCTTTTTCTTCCTTTTTAATTTGCTCAATTGTACTACGTCGTTCATTGCGTATGGTTACCTTAGTTTCTTCCCCAAGTTTTTTAACCAGTTTAGAAAGCTTTATTCTGTTTTCTTCAGTAAGCAGGGGAAGATTTAGACGTACAATCTTACCATCATTATTTGGATTAAGAGAAAGGTCAGAAGTTAAAATTGCCTTCTCAATGTTAGAAATTGATGTTTTATCATAGGGTGAAATGACAAGAAGTCTAGCTTCTGGAGCGGTTATGGTGGCAAGTTGATTTAGTGGCGTATCTACCCCATAATAATTAACAACGATACGATCTAAAATTCCAGGATGAGCTCTCCCAGCTCTTACATTGGAGAGTTCGCTTTTGAAAAAATCCAGGGCTTTATTCATTTGTGCTTGTAAATTTCGATTGTAATCTTCCATTGTTTTACCTCCTGATAATAGTTCCGTCTTCTTGGCTTTCAAGTGCTCGTAATAAACTATCCTGCTTATTCATTGCAAAAACAAAACACGGTATCTTGTTTTCAGCTAATAGGGTTGCTGCAGTTTGATCCATAACCTTTAAGTCCCCGATTAAAAGATCTCTGTAATCCATCTCACGATAACGCTTAGCATCTGCATTAAATTTTGGGTCCTTATCATATACACCATCTATTGTTTTAGCAAAAAGAACAATCTCTGCTTCAATTTCAGCCGCTCGAAGAGCCGCTGTTGTATCTGTAGAAAAAAAAGGATTACCGGTTCCACCAGAAAAAATAACAATACGATTTTTTTCTAAATGGCTGACGGCCTTCCTGCGTAAATAAGGTTCAGCTACTTTAGGCATTTCAATAGCGCTCATAACTCTTGTTGGGATAGAAAGCTTTTCGATTGAGTCCTGAAGAGCAAGGCCATTGATTACTGTTGCCAGCATGCCCATATAGTCGGCAGTTGAGCGGTCCATCTCTTTGCTACTTCGCCCCCTCCAAAAGTTACCACCTCCGACCACAATAGAAATTTCATAACCATTTTCATACAGCTCTGCTATTTGACTGGCAATTTCTGCCAGTACATGATCATCTATACCTGTACCTGAGGCGGGGGCTAGTGCCTCGCCACTAAGCTTAAGAAGTATTCGTTTGTATTTCAACTTAATCCTCCGCAAATTGTTTATAATCTAATAGTAATTGTAACATCTTTAAAGTAAATCATCAAGCATGAGGGGTAAAAAAAGAAGCCCTCAAATGAAGGCTTCAACTTATGCCATTTGTTTTGCTACTTCTTCTGCAAAGTTCTCTACTCTTTTTTCAAGACCTTCTCCAACTTCATAACGAACCATGCTTACTACTTCAATTTTTTCACCAAGGGTTTTCTCGATATTTTTAACCAAAGCACCAACTGTTAAATCACTGTCTTTGATAAAACTTTGTTCTAAGAGACATACCTCTTGCAGTTCTTTATTAAGACGACCTTCAACCATTTTTTCAATAATGTTTTCTGGTTTAGGTTTTTTACCAGCAGCTTCTGCTTGGCGGTTCTCATTTAAAGCTTGTTCTAAGAGTATTTTCTTTTCACTATCAATATAGTTAGCGTCAACATCATTTCTTGAAATATATTTTGGACTCATCGAAGCAACTTGCATTGCCAAGTCTTTTCCAAGTTCAGCAAGATCAGCTGCAGCAGCATTGCTTTTAAAGCCAACTAAGGCTCCAATGCGACCATTTCCGTGAAGATAGCCAAAAACGCTGCCAGAATCCACTTCAAGATGTTTGAAGCGTCTGATATTCATATTTTCACCAATACGAGCAATTAATTCTGTCAAAAACTCGCTAACAGTCTTATCTTCAATCCTCAGACTATTAAGATCTTCCATTTCAGCAGGTTTTTGCTTATGGACAAGGGCAGCAAGTGTTTCAACAAAACCACTAAAATCTTTGTTTTTTGCTACAAAGTCTGTCTCAGCATTGACTTCTACTAGAGTTCCCGCAGCATTGTCTTCATCAAGAACCATGGCTACAAGACCTTCAGCTGCAATACGGCTTGATTTTTTCTCTGAGCTTGCAATGCCTTTTTTACGAAGATATTCAACAGCGGCTTCTATATCTCCATTGTTTTCTTCAAGTGCTTTTTTACAATCCAGCATACCAGCACCTGTGCGCTGGCGTAATTCTTTTATCTCTTTTGTTCCAAAGGACATATATTTTCCTCCTACTTTACGATTATTCTTTATCAACGGAAACGTCTTCTTCTATTTCTTCTTCTTTATTTGCTTCCTGAGTTACTTCCTGCTCTTCAAGCATTTGCTCATCTTCTGCCGCGTCCATGGCAGCTTTTCCTTCTAAAATAGCTGTACTAATGGTAGCGGAAAACAATTTAATGGCACGAATTGCATCATCATTACCAGGAATTGGATAATCAATTTCATCTGGGTCACAGTTTGTATCTAGGATTCCTACTACAGGAATTCCAAGAAGCTTGGCTTCATGAATAGCGATCTTTTCTTTATTTTGGTCAATAATAAAAATTGCATCAGGAAGTTCTCTCATATCTCTAATTCCATTGAAGAAGCGTTCAAGTTTGTCTTTTTCTCTGCGTAGGAGAATAACTTCTTTTTTGGGTAGAGCTTCAAAGGTACCATCAGCTTCCATTTCTTCTAGTTCGAAGAGATAATCAATACGCTTACGGATCGTTTGAAAGTTTGTTAAAAGGCCACCCTTCCAACTTTGATTAATATAATACATTCCAGCTCTTTTAGCTTCTTGCTCTATGGCAATACGCGCTTGTTTTTTTGTCCCTACATAAAGAACTTTACCACCTTTACTGGCCAGGTCTCTAATAAAATCACAGGCTTCTTCCAACATTTTAACGGATTGTTGAAGGTCTATGATATAGATTCCATTACGCTCAGTATAGATGTAAGGCTTCATTTTAGGATTCCAACGTTTTGTTTGGTGACCGAAGTGAACTCCGGCTTCCAATAGACTTTTCATTGATACTACGGACATAATATTTCCTCCTTGTTTGTCCTCCCCACCCGATTACCATAACGGCACAAGCAGATTTACCAGGTAGGTGTGTATTTAACCTCATGTATCTTATCATAAGAAATGCATTATATCAATACTTTTTGGCTATTTACAGGATAATTATTTATTGAGCTGACTTTGATAATAATTTCTTTATCTGCTTAACTGATAAAGCTTTCCCAACAGACTTAACCTCGTCGTTGATTACAAAACCAGGAGTGCTCATAACCCCATAGCTCACGAGTTCAACAAGGTCTTCCACATTTTCTATCCTTGCCTCAATATTCAACTCTTTTAAGGCAATTTCCAAGTTTTTTTCTAACTTTTCACATTTTGTACAGCCAGTTCCTAGTATTTTTATTTCCATTAAATTCTCCTTTTATAGTAAAAATGGGGAAAGAGCATTTAGTCCATAGCCAATTATTATAATCCCAATAACAACAACAAAGACAAAGCTTGCTAACAGTTTTGCTTTTACCACCTTGCTAAGCATAACTAGAGAAGGAATAGACATTGTGGTAACTGCCATCATAAAGGATATAACCGTTCCTATGCCAACCCCCTTAGAAATTAAGGCTTCCGCTATAGGGATGGTACCAAAAATATCGGCATAAATTGGTACTCCAATTATTATTGCAATTAAAACAGAAAAGGGATTTTGATTTCCTAGTATTTTTTCAACGATGCTTTGAGGGAGCCAGTTGTGGATGCCAGCACCAATGCCAACACCTATAAGAATATAAGGCCAAACTCTTTTGATAATATCCTCTACTTGTTCTAAAGAGAAGTCAAGGCGCTCTTTTCTAGTCATTTCATCTAGTTTTACTTCTTTGGCTTCAACACCCCAGACATAGGACTCTACATAATTTTCCATTTGCATCTTATGAATGATAATTCCTCCTAAAATTGCAACCCCAACCCCAGCAGCTACATAAGTAAAAGCAATCTTAATTCCAAAAAAAGATAAGAGGAGCATAAGAGCGGCCAAATCAATCATGGGAGAAGAAATAAGAAAGGAAAAGGTTGCTCCTAGCGGAAGTCCCGCTGAGACAAATCCTATAAATATGGGAATGCTAGAACAGGAACAAAAAGGAGTTAGTATCCCTAATAAAGCCCCTATTATATTGCCTCTAATTCCTTTAATACCTCCTAGGAGTTTCTTGGTGCGCTCTGGAGGAAAATAACTTTGTATATAGGATATAAAAAAAATCATAACAGTAAGTAGGATAAAAATCTTAATTACATCATAGATGAAAAAATGAATGGATCCACCTACTCTTGTATCCATAGAAAGATTAAATATTTTTACCACCAAGATTTCTACTACATCCCATAGCCATTTCATTTTTAGGAACTGGTCATTTAAAAAGCTTAGTATTGTCATAACCTCACCTTTAAGCCTTATTTGCTTCCCTTAATTCAATATAAATCGCAGCAGCTTTACTTTTTTCTAAATCCAACTTCAAAACAGGATACTCATCAATACCCTGAACGATCTCTGAGAGTATCTTGTTAAAAAGTGTATCTTTAAGGTTTAGTGAATAAAATGTATATTGTTCTTTTCTTTGATCTTTTACCAGTCCAATATCACGAAGGCGGGCTAGATGTTTGGACACATTGGGTTGCGAAATACCAGTTATACCAGTTATTTGGCAAACGCAAAATTCATCGTGATAAAGAAGCACCATAATTCTGAGCCTGGTTTCATCTGAAAGAAGTTTAAGATAATTTATTAGATTTTGCATTTTAACTCCTATTTTAATCTCATTTTTCTACCGACAACACTCTCCCAGGCTTTAAAGATGGGCCTTATGATGTGAACACCTATTCGGGAGATAATTACCAGTTCGGAATTTGGCCAGACTTGATCGGTTTTTTTATAGTCAATCCTTTTACCAACAACATCAATTTGATTCCAACCATCTTCTAGTTCAAAAAAGCCCTTTATTCGATAGCTGTCCTCTTTAATTAAATCAAGAAACTGTCCCATTTTTTCCTTTGTTAAGGAGCCCTCGTAGGTAAGTGTTAGGGTTTTAGGCCTGTTTTCCTTTGTATTGGTGGTCTCTTCACTGCCTATCCAGTTTTTTTCCATTAGATTTTTATCAAGAAAACTGTAGTTTACAATTCCCTTTTCAGATTCCACAAGATCAACATTTTTATTGATTTCTCTAATTTTTCCTTTTACTTGCTCAAGTGTTTCTTCACTTATGAGATCTGCTTTAGATATAATCACAAGATGAGCAAATTTTAGCTGGCGCTGAACTGTTTCAATATCTTTTATTTGGTCTAAAAAATTTACTCCATCAACAATACATAGGGCCCCAGAATAATCATAAACTTCTCCCTTAGCTATCATAACAGCATCTAAAAACTCATCTATATTGGATGGATCTGCAAGACCAGAGCTTTCAACAAATAAGTAATCCATATCGCGATTAGCGATTTCAACAAGAGCGGAGACAAAACTTAGCTGCAGACAAGAACAGAAAATCGATCCGCTATTAAGTTCCAGTAGTTCCATGCCCTCTTTTTGAATGATTGGGCCATCAATGCCGACCTTGCCAAATTCATTCATGATTACAGCAACCTTACTCCCCTCTAGGTCCTCTAGTACTTTTGTAAGAAAAGTAGTTTTACCAGCTCCAAGAAAGCCTGTAATTAAATATAATTTCGTCTTCTTAGACATATATTCCCCCTAATTTGGTTTACATATGCTTGCATAGGCATATGCGTATATTAGAATAATACATCTTTTGCTTTTCTTTGTCAATCATTAAATAATGCCTTTTTAATACTTAAAGGTAATTTGTAGCAAAAAAAATAGGCCATAATAGCCTATTCTGTTTTTTTGTCCTCTACATAGTCACATTCTTTATTGCTACAATGTATGGTATCTTTTCTCCTACCCTTTCCTTCTACAAGGATAGAATCACATTTAGGACATTTCCTATCAACGGGTTTGTCCCAAGTTGCAAATCGACATTCTGGGAATTGATCACATCCATAAAATATACGGAGCTTTTTGGTTTTGCGCTCAACAATTTGTCCGTTTTCACAAAGGGGACAAGCTATTCCAATCTTTTTTAATATTGGTTTTGTATTTTTACATTCAGGATAATTGCTACAGGCGTAAAAGCTCCCTTTTATTGTTTTTTTAATAAGCATTTTTGAACCACATTTATCGCAGTCAATATCTGTAAGTTCATTTAGATCATATTTTTGGATACGCTTTTCCGCTTCTTCTAGCATTGGCTGTAAGATATCGTAGAAATCACCAATAACTTCTTGCCAAGAAACTTCCTCATTGCTAATTTTATCTAATTCTTCTTCCATCTTGGCAGTAAATTCTGGTTCAACAATTTGAAGAAAATTTTCTTCCATAATCTCATTGGTTATTTCACCAAGTTCAGTAGGCTTTAAAGATTTTTTCTCTTTTACTACATAGCCTCTTTTTACAACAGCTGAAATGGTTGGTGCATAAGTACTGGGGCGACCAATACCATTTTCTTCTAATTCCTTTATAATACTTGCTTCCGTATATCGAGCCGGTGGTTGAGTGAATTTCTGTTCCTCTTTAAATTTTTTAAGAAGAGTATTTTCACCTTCCTTTAAGGGTGGCAAATCGATATCCTTAGTGTTTCTTGCATCATAGACTTTAAGAAAACCATCAAAGACAAGGCGTTCTCCTTTTGTCCTAAACTTATAGTCTCCTCCACTTATAGTAATTTCCAAGCCTTCAAACTGGGCCTGTTTCATTTGACTAGCTACAAAGCGCTGCCAGATAAGCGTATAGAGCCTTAATTCATCTCTTTTAAGATAGGAAGCCATTTTCTCCGGTGTATGTTCAACTGACGTGGGTCGGATCGCTTCATGGGCATCCTGAGCATCCTTGCCTGCTCCCCCTTTTTTTGGAGCAGAATATTTTTTGCCATAGTTTTCAACAATAAAATCCTTACAGGAACTTACAGCTGTTTCACTGATCCTGGAAGAATCAGTACGCATATATGTTATAAGTCCTTCAACACTTTTTCCAACCCGAACCCCTTCATAGAGTTTTTGGGCTACCATCATTGTTTTTCCTGATGAAAAATTAAGTCGCACTGAGGCATCTTGCTGAAGTGTACTTGTAGTATAGGCAGAATAGGGAAATCTCCTTCTCTTTTTTTCTTCGATACTGCTAATAGAAAAGTTTGTTGATTCAATTTCCTTCTTAATTCGCATAGCTTCTTCTTGCGAAGAAACATCAATTTTTTTATCTTTATATCTCCAAAGATCTGCGCTAAAGGCTTTTTTGTCTTCGGATAAAAATTTTCCTGTAAAAACCCAGTATTCTTCGGGTTTAAATGCCTTTATTTTACGTTCTCTTTGAATAATAAGCCTTGTAGTAACAGATTGTACGCGGCCTGCGCTTAAGCCTTTCATAACTTTACGCCATAGAATTGGACTTATCTCATAACCTACCAGTCGATCTAATATTCTGCGACCTTGTTGGGAATCAACTAGGCGCTGATCAATATGGGTAGGATTCTTGATCGCTTTCTTGATAGCATCCTTGGTAATTTCTTGAAATGTTACCCGAATGGGTTCTGAATCATCGAGTTTAAGGGCTGTAGCCAAATGCCAAGCAATGGCCTCTCCTTCACGGTCAGGGTCAGTAGCTATTAAAACATTCTGGGCTTTCTTTTTTTCCTTTTTAAGTTCTGCAAGGACGGGACCCTTTCCCCTTATTGTTATATATTTGGGTTTGAAATTGTTCTCAATATCAATTCCCATTTGGCTTTTTGGTAAATCACGCACATGGCCAACACTGGCCATTACTTTATAATTCTTACCTAAATAGCGTTGAATTGTTTTTGCTTTAGTGGGTGATTCAACAATCACCAAATTTTTTGCCATAGTTCTTCCTCCCAATGGTCAATTAGATCATAATGATAAAGGGGGTTTGCCCCTTGAAATATCAAGTAATTAGGACCAAGGCTTAAGGGGTCTTCGGGTGAACCAGGAACAACCCAGAGATCTTTTCCTTGACCTAAGGCTTCTTTAGCGGTAATCATAGTTCCGCTTTTTATTTCAGCTTCAACTATTATCGTAATAGGACTCAAAGCGGCAAGAAGACGATTTCTTCTTGGGAAATGATGGGGTCTAGGCCCTACATTAGTAGGATATTCAGATAGAAGAAGTCCTTCTTCTTCCATACGCCATCTTAGTAAATCTCTCCCCCTAGGATAAAGGCTATTAAGACCAGTTCCTAGTATAGCAATACTCTTTCCACCAAACTCAAAGGCAGATTTATGAGCCATTTCGTCTATGCCCTTTGCAAATCCACTGACTATCACTATATCACGGGCGACTAATTTTTCAACTATTTTCCGTGTTTGAGCAAGGCCTCGCTTTGTGGCTTTTCGACTTCCGACAATAGTTACGCATTTTTTTTCAAGTAAATCAAGGTTTCCTTGAGCATATAAAAGCTTAGGTAGCTCATGTAAAAATAAAAGTCCCCGAGGAAACTTTTCCTGTTCTATAATCATAATACCTCCACCACCCTAGTATAACTACTTTGAGCTTAGAGGTAGACTTATTATTTAAGGTTGTCATTAAGGAAAGAAAGAAAACTTTTTCGATGAAGGTGGCAAGGCCCAAATTCTCTTAAAGCCTCTATATGTTGTGCTGTACCATATCCTTTATGCTGGGCGAACCCATAAACAGGGAAATGTTTATCCATCTCCATCATCCAATGATCCCTAGTGACTTTTGCAAGAATTGATGCTGCAGCAATTTCATTACTTAAATCATCTCCTCCTATCAAGGCCCATTCCATAGGATGAAGATCCATTGGGGTCCCATCAAGAAGAAGGGCATCCAAGCTAAAACCAAGTTTCTTAATGGCTCTTTGCATTGCCAGCTTTGTTGCATTTAATATATTTAATTTATCGATTTCTTTTTGGTCGGCCCATCCAACACCATAACC
>DASRNA010000240.1:0-2923 GCA_035647655.1 Clostridia bacterium
CTATTAAATAGTACCCCCAATAGGCTCTTTTAAAAGGCCTTTTGCATAAAGACTTAGATCCCCTCCTTAAAAAAGCTTATAATAAAGACCCTGGTCAAAATCATTCCTGTATTTTTATAGTAGTATCTTCCTTTTATAACAGTTTATAGGCCCCATATAGGGCTTAATCAAGTTAAAGAATTCAAAAAATGGACCCAATCTGCTTATATAAGGGTCCATTTCTTTGACTATAGTAGTTTTTTATAGATACCACCTTTAAAAATTAAAGTGATTTCTTCTCTTTTTTTATCAATCCATGGCATAAACTCTTCTGTCCTTATATTCCTGGCTCTTTCCATCATTCCAGTTTTGGACCGGACGATAGTAGCCTGTAATCCTGCTGTATACTTCTGTTTTATCTCCACAGATAGGGCAAATGTTTTCTTCCCCATTTATATAGCCATGGGCTCCACAAATTGAATAGGTTGGAGATAAGGTATAGTAGGGTAATTTATAATTGCTGGCAATGGTTCTTACTAAAGTTGCTGCTGCCTTCCAGTCTGTGAGTTTTTCTCCAAGAAAAGCATGAAAAACAGTGCCTGAAGTATAGAGGGTTTGAATCTCATCTTGTATATCAAGAGCATCAAAAACATCGCTAGTATAATCCACGGGTAAATTGCTTGAATTTGTATAATAGGGCACTCCTGCCTTTTCTCCGGCTGTTTGAATACCAGGATATCTTTTTTTATCATGCTTGGCTAGCCGGTAGCTTGTAGACTCTGCTGGAGTTGCTTCAAGATTATAAAGAACATCATATTTCTCCTGATAGTCTGAAAGCTTATCTCGCATATGATTGAGGACTTCTTTAGAAAATTCCTGTGTTTTCCCACTGGCCATATTTTCACCCAGCCAACTGGCATTTAGACCCACTTCATTCATTCCTATTAGACCAATTGTAGAAAAGTGATTATCAAAGCTGCCTAGATAATGTTCCGTATAGGGATATAGGCCTTCTTTTAAGAGCTTTGAAATTACTTTTCTTTTTGTTTCTAGTGATCTTGCTGAGAGGTCCATCATTTTATCTAAGCGCTGGTAGAAACTTTTCTTATCCTTTGAAAGATAAGCGATTCTGGGTAGGTTGATGGTTACAACCCCAATGGAACCGGTGCTTTCTCCACTTCCAAAAAAGCCGCCTGATTTTTTTCGCAGCTCTCTTAAATCCAAACGAAGTCTGCAACACATGCTTCTTACATCACTTGGCTGCATTTCACTGTTTACATAGTTTGAAAAATAAGGGGTTCCATATTTTGCTGTCATCTCAAATAGCAGCCTATTGTTTTGCGTATCGGACCAATCAAATTCCTTGGTTATAGAATAGGTTGGTATGGGATATTGAAAGCCCCTCCCATTGGCGTCTCCTTCTAGCATAACCTCTATAAAGGCCCTATTGATCATTTCTATTTCTTCTTGGCAATCTCTATAGGTAAAGTCCATTTCCCTTCCCCCAACCAAGGCCTTAAGATCTGCTAGGTCTTGGGGCACAGTCCAGTCCAAAGTGATATTTGAAAAGGGTGACTGGGTCCCCCATCTTGATGGTATATTTACACCAAAAACAAAGGATTGTATGCACTGCTTGACTTCCTTATAAGATAGTTTATCTACCTTAACAAAGGGGGCTAGATAGGTGTCAAAGGAGGAAAATGCCTGGGCACCTGCCCATTCGTTTTGCATAATTCCTAAAAAATTAACCATTTGATTGCACAAGGTTGAAAGATGCTTGGCTGGAGAAGAGGTAATCTTACCTGGAATTCCACCCAGGCCCATCTCTATGAGTTGTTTTAAAGACCATCCAGCACAGTAGCCTGTAAGCATAGACAGATCATGGATATGTATATCGGCTTCCTTGTGGGCCTGGGAGATCTCCTCATCATAGATTTCTGATAGCCAATAATTGGCACTAATGGCACCTGAATTGCTTAAGATTAGCCCCCCTACAGAATAAGTCACAGTAGAGTTTTCTTTTACCCTCCAGTCATTAATATGCACATAGTCTTCTACGATTTCCTTATAATCTAAAAAAGTTGTCTTAATATTTCTTATATTTTCCCGTTGTTTTCGATACAATATATAGGCCTTTGCTATATCTGCATAACCTGCCTGAATTAAGACCACTTCCACACAGTCTTGTATATCCTCCACTGAGATCTTCTTGTCTATGATTTTATCTTCAAATTCTGCTGTTACTCTAAGGGCCAGTAGATCTATCACACTCTGGTGATAATTTTTATTTCTTGATTGAAAGGCTTTTTCAATGGCTGCACTTATCTTTTCTATATCAAATGCAACAATTTGATTGTCTCTTTTAACCACTTTATACATTTTTCTCTCCTTTTAAGCTTCTTCTTTTCTTTGGGGGCTGTGTAGTTACTTTTAGTTTTTTTTAGCTTTTCTTTTCTTCCTAGCGGATCTGAGCCTGGGGGAGCCGCTTTTTTACTACTTGTAAAATCTCTTCTAACTCCTCTTTGCTAAAGGGCTCCAAAGAAGTCTTTGGCTCTCTTCTAAAAGAGAGGATATCTGCAGAATCCACAAAGTTTTGTATATAGTATCTAGGGGAAGCCTCAATCCATAGGGCAATCTTCTCAAAGTCCTCTAGGGTGTGAATGCCCTTTACTGCCGTTGTTCTAAATTCATAGGCAACTTGATTTCTTTGTAAAAGTTCTATGCTTTGATTTACCTTCTTTACATCTACTTTATCTACTCCTGTTGCCAGGGCGTACTTATCTGCTGAGCTCTTGATATCCATGGCAATATAATCAAGCAAGCCGTCTTCTATAAGCTTTTCTAATTTTATTGGATAAAAGCCATTGGTGTCTAGCTTTACTAGGTATCCCAGCTCTTTTACCTTACTGATAAAATCTAATAATTTCTTTTGTCTTAGTGGTTC
>DASRNA010000241.1:0-7231 GCA_035647655.1 Clostridia bacterium
TGATATTATAACGGCAGATATTATTTCTCGGGAGCATAGCATTAAACTTCTTATTGTACTTATGGCTATTTTTAGCCTGATGCTTCTTATTGGCCTCTTTCAACAAAACTGGAGTTTGAGAGAGTATGATAAACTATTAAATGAGATAGGTAGGCTAGTTACTGACTTTACCCACCTCTATGGTTTTGGACTTACTTTAATTAATATGGCCTTTATGGGGTTTTTAGCTACAGCCTATGTACTTATATCGGGAGGTCCCATAAATGGACCAATTGTAGGGGGGATATTTACTATTGTAGGATTCTCAGCCTTTGGCAAGCATCCAAAAAACACTCTTCCTATTTTTATTGGAGTCTATCTGGCCCTGCTACTTAATGTATATGATCGAAGTAGCACAAGCTCTACCCTAGGAGCACTCTTTGGTACAACCCTAGCGCCCATAGCTGGCCGTTATGGATTAATTCCTGGCATTATCACAGGGTTTTTGCATGCAGGCATGGTAACTAATGTTACTTACCTTCATGGTGGAGTCAACTTATATAACAATGGTTTTTCCGGTGGTTTTATTGCTGCTAGTTTGGCGCCAATTTTTGAGAAAGTAGAAGTGATTATAGATGAACAGAAGAGAAAAATATAAAGCAAGAAAAATAGTAGATGAACTTACAGGATATCTTTTAAGAAATAATATCAATAGTTTAAGTATCTACCTTGATTTTAATGAGGAGAGGGTGGAGATTTCTCTCTGGGGACAGCTTACCAAAGAAATTCCTAATCTTGAAACACTAATATCCCTTATGAATGCTAGAAGAGTTCCAGAGATGGAAGATTATTATGAACAACTCCTGGGAACAGGCATTGATGACAATGATATCAATATTTTGGGAGCCATGGTTGATAAGGCTACCTATACCCTAAAGGAGGATCGCCTAGAAATAAAAGTGGTGCGTTATCTATGACAGACAAGGACTATATGGCCTTGGCCTTAGAGGAGGCAAAAGAGGCTTTTTTAGAAGAAGAAGTCCCTATCGGAGCGATTGTTGTGAGAGATGGGGAAATATTGGGTAAAGGACATAATGAAAAAGAGCAAAGGCGTGATGCCACAGCCCACGCGGAGATTTTGGCCCTAAAAGAAGCGATGAAAAAAACGGGAGCTTGGCGCTTGACTGGTGCTACAATTTATGTTACCATTGAGCCCTGTGTGATGTGTGTAGGAGCTCTGCTCCAGGCAAGAGTAAAGAGGATTGTATTTGGTGCACCAGACCCGAAATTTGGAGGGGTTGTTAGTCTCCATAGATTGGCTGATGATCCAAGGCACAACCATCGCTGCCTATATACAGGTGGAGTTTTAGCCGACGAAGCCAAAAGTCTAATGCAGGATTTTTTTAAAGCAAGAAGATAAGGAGAGGTGACCGAGCGGCTAAGGAGCGCGCCTGGAAAGCGCGTAGGGTGTAACAGCCTCGCGGGTTCAATTCCCGTCCTCTCCTCCATTTCCGTGCTAGGCGGGGCACTAGCGGTACCCTGTAACCTACAATCCGCTATAGTAGGGTCGAACACCTTTTTGAGGGACCTTGAGGTGGAGCTGCTCTTGGAAAGCACCAATGAAGGATTAGTCCTACGCAATGAAGACTTTTGAACCCCGTCAGATCTGGAAGGAAGCAGCGGTAAGAAAGAAACTCCATGTGCCGTGGGAGCGCTGATCCCGAGGGAACTACCAAGATACCGTCTGGTTTAAGGTTTCGATGGAGGCGCACGGTTTTTAAGCTCTTAGGAGCTTTTTTTATTTAGAAATGTAAAGAAAAATATAAACAAACAGGAATAATGATAAAAAGGAGAAGCAGTGGGATTTTTAGATTTTTTCAAAAAGCGTCTCGGCCAGGGAGAACTCGATCGCCTTGGAAATCAAACAGAAGAAATACAAAGTATTATTCCTTCTATGGAAAAGCTAAGTGATGAAGCTTTACAAGAAAAAACAATAGAATTTAAAGAGCGATTAAAGAAGGGCGAGACCTTAGACGATCTCCTTCCTGAGGCATTTGCTCTTGTTTGCGAAGCATCAAAAAGAACATTAGGAATGTCGCCCTATCCAGAACAAATTATGGGGGCCATTATTCTCCATGAAGGAAGAATTGCAGAGATGAAAACAGGCGAGGGTAAGACCCTAGTGGCCACCATGCCTCTTTATCTAAATGCATTAGAGGGTAAGGGAGCCCATCTTGTTACCGTAAATGATTATCTTGCATCTTATCAAAGTCAGTGGATGGGCCAACTCTACCAGTTTTTAGGTTTAAGTGTAGGATGTCTTACCAACGACTTAAAAGGAGAAGACCGCCATTTCCAGTATGCTGCGGATATTACATACGGAACAAACAATGAATTCGGCTTTGACTATTTGCGCGACAATATGGCTATCTATCAGAGTTCGGTCTATCAAAGACCACTGAATTATGCCATTGTTGATGAGGTAGACTCTATTCTTATTGATGAGGCAAGAACACCTCTTATTATTTCTGGTCAAGGCAATAAATCTACCGATTTATATGGAAAAGCCGAGGGATTTACTAAGACAATAACAAAAGACGATGTAATTATTGATGAAAAGGCCAATACCATTATGCTCTCAGAAGAGGGCGGGATGGATAAGGCAGAAAAATATTTTAGTGTCGACAATCTTGCTGATATGGATAATATGGAAATATACCACCATATCAATCAGGCCATTCGGGCTCGTTTCTTGATGAAAAAAGATGTGAATTATGTGGTCAAAGATGGAGAAATAGTGATTGTTGATGAATTTACTGGACGGCTTATGCCCGGAAGACGTTATTCCAGTGGACTTCATCAAGCAATAGAGGCCAAAGAAGGAATTTCCATCAGAAAAGAATCACAAACCCTGGCCACCATAACCCTACAAAACTTTTTTAGAATGTATTCAAAACTTGCCGGGATGACAGGAACAGCCAAGACCGAGGAAGAAGAATTCCGCGAGATTTATGGAATGGATGTGGTGGAAATACCCACAAATCGTCCTGTACAAAGAAAAGACCTAGGCGATGTGATTTATGGACATAGTGCCTATAAATATAAGGCCATTATTGAGGAAATCATCCAGCGTCATCAGACGGGCCAGCCCATTCTTGTGGGAACGGTCTCTATTGAAACATCAGAATATATATCAAAGCAACTTAAAAAAGCGGGGATTCCCCATGAAGTGCTTAATGCCAAGCACCATCATAGGGAGGCTGAAATCATTGCCCAGGCGGGGCGTTTTGGTGCTGTAACAATTGCTACCAATATGGCCGGTCGAGGAACGGATATTATGCTAGGAGGAAATCTCGAATTTGTGCTAAGAAAAGAGCTGCGAAAAAGAGATTTTGAAGATGATGTGATCTCCTATGCCCTAAGTCCCTTTGATTATGAAGAAGAAGAGGTTATAAAGGCCAAAAGTCTTATCAAAGAACTTAGAGGGCCTATAGTAGATGAAATTAATAAAGAAGCAGAAAGAGTAAAAAATGCCGGAGGACTTCATGTTCTAGGCACTGAGCGCCATGAGGCAAGACGGATAGATTTTCAGCTTCGGGGGCGAAGTGGTCGTCAGGGAGATCCAGGATCTAGTCAGTTTTTTCTTTCTCTTGATGATGATCTACTTAGAATCTTTATGAGTGAGAATGTAATCGAGCGTATGCGTAGTTTAGGCTTTGGAGAAGATATGCCCATACAGCATAAAATGCTTACTAAAAGTATTGAAAGTGCGCAAAAGAAAGTGGAAGCCAATAACTACGGAATTCGCCGCTATGTTCTTCAATATGACCAGGTTATGAATGAACAAAGAAGGCATATCTATGGCAACCGAAACGCTGTGCTAAATAATGAAAATCAGCGAGACAATGTAATGGATATGGCTAGGGCCTATATAGAAGACTACATTGATATGAACCGAGATCTTTCACCCTTGGTAAAAGACTGGGATGTAAAAAGCCTGGATAGTCAACTGAAAAATGTTTTTTTTGAAGACACTTCATTTTTAGATGAATTACCAAAAGATTGTGATGCAGAGGGACTACAAGAGTTTTTAAACCAGCATATTGAGGAGTTTTATCAAAAAAGAGAAGAATTATATGGCATAGAAACCATGCGAGGTGTTGAAAGAGCAGTAATACTTTCTGTGGTAGACCAAAACTGGATTGACCATATCGATGCCATGGATAGTTTAAAGCAAGGAATTGGACTGCGCGCAATTGGTCAAATAGACCCTGTCCAGGCCTATCAAATTGAAGGTTTTGCCATGTATGAAGAAATGATTGATGGCATCCGGGAAGAAACACTGCGTATTCTCTTTAAGGCTAGCTTTAAAGAAGGGTCTGAACAAAGAAAAGATATGGCAGTAGTTACAGGAGAAAGTAGTGGCCAAAAAACCACTGCCCAAAGAAGAGTAAAAAAAGTAGGAAGAAATGATCCCTGCCCATGTGGAAGTGGGAAAAAATATAAGTACTGTTGTGGGAGGAATTAATAATGCAAGAATTATGTCGAAGTAAATTGGGAAAACTAAGAGAAAAATGGATGCAGATCCGGGAGTCTCTTTGACCCAGAGAAGGTAAAAAGCAAGTACGAAGAGCTAACAAAACTAATGATGGAAGAGGACTTTTGGTCTGTGCCAGAAGAAAGCACTGAAGTGCAAATTGAGCATAAGCATCTAAAAAATCAACTTGAAATGATAGCAAGTGTGGATGAGTTACTTGAAGTATGTGAACTTTCTTGTGAACTCTTTGAATTAGGCGAAGGTCAAAACAAAGAAGGCATTTCTTATTTTAAAAGCTTTGAGAAGAAACTCGATGAACTAGAAATCAGCACCCTTCTTTCTGATAAATATGATGGAAATGGAGCTCTTTTATCCATCCAGGCTGGTACGGGGGGGCTTGACGCCCAGGACTGGGCCGAAATGCTCTATAGGATGTATCGTCGCTACCTATCCCAAGAAGATTTTAGCTTTGAAGTACTCGATTTTTTAGATGATGAAGCGGCAGGAATTAAGCATGTTACTCTTTTAGTTAGAGGATATTATGCCTTTGGGAAACTAAAAAGCGAGAGTGGGGTCCATCGGCTTGTTCGGATTTCACCCTATAATTCTTCTGGAAAAAGGCAAACATCCTTTGCTTCAGTAGAGGTCTATCCTGAAATCAAAGACAGTGGTGAAATCCAAATAGATGAGGAAGACCTTAAAATAGACACCTATCGCTCGGGAGGGGCTGGAGGCCAGCATGTTAATACAAGAGACTCGGCAGTAAGAATAAGCCATCTGCCTACAGGTATTGTAGTCCAGTGTCAAAATGAGCGTAGCCAAATATCCAATAGAGAAACAGCCATGAGAATGCTTCATAGTAAACTAATTGAAAAGAAAATGCGTGAAGATAAACAAAAACATGATAAACTTAAAGGTGAGGCAAAAGTTATTGCATGGGGCTCTCAAATCCGAAGCTATGTTCTTCATCCCTATACCATGGTTAAAGACCATCGTACAGGAGAAGAAAATGGCAATGTCCAGGCAGTTTTGGATGGAGATTTGGATCCCTTTATAAAGGCTTACCTACAACAAAATATTTAGGGGGAAAAAATGAAAGTAATTAAAAATGTCAAAGTACTTACCATGGAAGGACCCACAGAAGTTTACGAGGATGTAGATGTTGCTATAGAAAATGGCAAGATCAAAGAAATTGGCAAAGATTTAACAGGTGATGAAATTATTGACGGAGAAGGTCATTTTCTTTTACCTGGCTTTATCGATGCTCACTGTCATTTGGGTATGTGGGAAGATGCCATCGGCTTTGAAGGAAGCGATGGAAACGAAATGACAAGTCCTATTACTCCTCAGTTAAGAGGAATTGATGCAATCAACCCAATGGACCGCACCTTTGATGATGCAATAAGTGGTGGGGTTACATCAGTTTCCACAGGGCCTGGTTCAGCCAATGTTATGGGCGGAACTTTTACTGCTATTAAAACGGCGGGCAAAAGAATAGATGATATGATTATTAAAGATCCTGTTGCCATGAAAATCGCTTTTGGTGAAAACCCAAAGAGAGTCTATAATGAGCAGAAAAAATCTCCAAGTACTCGTATGGCCGTAGCTGCTGAGCTACGCGATGTCTTATTTCAAGCCAAAAACTATATGGAAAAAAGAGAAAAAAATGGCGATCAAGGAGTGGAACTAAAATACGAAGCTCTACTACCTGTTTTGAAAAAAGAAATTCCCTTAAAAGCCCATGCTCACCGAGCCGATGATATTTTCACAGCCATACGCATCGCTAGGGAATTTGATCTAGATATTACACTAGAGCATGTAACAGAAGGACATCTTATTGCAGATGAACTAGCAAAAGAGAATCTTTCCTGCGTTGTTGGTCCAAGTTTTGGTGCACGTACAAAATTTGAACTTATAAACAAAAGTTTTATCACAGCTGTTAAGCTTCAAGAGGCAGGTGTTAAAGTTGCGATTATGACAGACCATCCAGTCATTCCCCTAGAGAATCTAAATCTTTGTGCACAGTTTTGTGTAAAAGAAGGTATGGATCACTATGAGGCTCTTAAAGCGATTACCATTAATCCAGCTGAGATAATTGGTATAGAAGAAAGAGTAGGGAGTATTAAAGTAGGAAAAGATGCTGACCTAGTTCTTTGGGATGGCGATCCTCTACAAGTAGATAGTCGGGTTCTTTTAACCATGATAGATGGAAAAACGGTTTATAAAGCCTAAATTTCGCATATAAGTTAAGGCCCTCTAGCTAGAGGGCCTTTTTCAGTGAAAACTTTAATTGGTTTTTCCTTTAAGGGACTTATGGATATGAGAAAATGGCTGCGTGTGATAAAATGGGATACAAAGAGGTGTATCTTGAAAAAAATACATGAAGCTTGGAAAACAAACCTAATATTTTTACTTTTTATGATATTCTCCTTACTTTACAAGGAGCTTATTCTTCGCAGTCTTATTGGCTATGGGGGAAAGTATTTGTTTTTATTTACAGGAGTTTTTCCTCTTTTTCTTATGGGGATTTTTCTTATTAGTAGGGGCAAATGGCGCTATATTGTTGCAGATATATATTTTTTAGGCCTAAGCCTCTTGTTCATTTCACAAGCCTTGTACTTTCAGTTTTTTACCAATCTCTACAGCTTTTATCTACTTTCCGGGGCCGGTCAAACAGCCAGAAATGGCGACGAAATTATTAGGCTCATCCTTAAT